>JAJFHL010000353.1 GCA_021775615.1 Hyphomicrobiales bacterium | reverse complement strand
TTGATGCGGGCGAGCTGGCTGCGGTCCTGCGGCTTGAAGGTGTTCTGGAACTCCTTCGGCAGGGCATCGGTGAAGGGGAGGATCTGGGTGATGACCCCGGTCGCGTTGTTGCGGCCGCTCGAAACGGAGACCTTCATGCCGGCGCGGATGTCGAACAGGTAGCGGCGCGGCAGGTAGGCGAGAACATAGGCGTCGCCGGAATAGATCGACAGCATCGGCTCGCCTGGGCGGTAGACGTCGCCGGCGGACGGCACCAGCGTACCGACCGAACCTTCGACGGGCGCCCGGACCATGCCTTCGGCATAGTGGGCGCGCAGGTCATCGAGCGCCCGGGTGGCGTCGGCGCGTGCGGTCTCCAGGGCGGCAATTTCCGCCGACAGGGTTTTCTGCTCGGCCTGCAGCTTGACGACGGCTTCCTGCGCTTCATAGCGGGCGCGCAGGGCATCGTCGTAGCGCGCGGAAGTCACCAGCTTGGCATCCGACAGGGCCTCGAACTGGGCCAGCACCCTGGCGGTTTCCGTGGCGCGTTTTTCGGCAATCGGCAGCAGTCGTTCGACGGTTTCGGAGCGGATGTTGAATTCCGCCACCTTGGCGGCGAGACGCGCCTGCCCGGCGGAAAGTTCGGCCAGACGCTCGAGCATGTCGGCCGACTGGACGCGGAAAATGGGATCGCCGGCAGTGACCGCCTGTCCCTGCGTGACATCGATTGCCTCGATGCGGGCGATATAGGTCGCGGCGACGGTGGTGCGGTCGCGCACCACCTGGCCGTCGGCGCGCAGGAACACCAGATCGCCGAACAGGAAGTTGGCCATGGCAAGCGCGAAGACACCCAAAAGCCCCAAATAGACGAAGCGTCCGGCGCGGTTGGTGGCGCGCCGCTGCTGGGTTACGAGATCGTCCGGCCTCGGCCGCTTCTTCAACTTGCTAATCATCACCACTTCCTCACGAGACGCACTTTTTCCGGCACATAATTGTCACCGGCCGAGGCGTTGAATATCCATTCCTGCATATAGGCCGTCAGGCGCACGAAGCGCATGTAGACGCCGTTGAACAGGCTGTAGCCGGGCACATAGGCGATGAGCCCGAAGGTGCTGGCCTTGGGCGTCGCCAAAGCGGCGACGGCAAACACGATCATATCGAGCACCGCAAGGCCGAGCTGGGCGGCAGCCAGGAACACCAGGCCGAGTTCGCCATAGGTCGCGAACAGCCAGACGATGTAGAACGGCAGGATCACCGCGCCGATGATCTGAAAGACGATGAAGTCGACCTCATGCACCATTTCGGAGAGGCGGAACCGCTCGGAGAACGGGTTCAGCATGTCGAGATGCTTGCGGTAGCGCGAGCGCACCGCGTCGCGCTCCCAGCGGAACCGCTGATTGGTCAGGACCTTCAGGGTGTCCGGCACATCGGTGTAGCAGATGGCGGAATCCTCGAAGCGGACCTTCCAGCCCGCCTTGCGCAGCTTGAGGCTCAAATCGAGGTCTTCGCCGCCGCCGACGTCGAGCCCGTTGACGCTGGTGAGAGCGGTGCGCCGGAAGGCACCGAACGCGCCCGAGACGCAGACCACCTGATCGATCAGGTCGGCCGCCTGCTTGCCGAGCGAAATGGAGATCAGATATTCGATGGCCTGAAAGGTCGCGACGAGACCGGCGGAGGGGTTGCGCACCAGAATGTTGCCGGACACTGCGGCGACCGCGGGATCGGCGAGCGGCGCCACAATGTTGCGGAGCGCATGCCGGTCATAGGAACAGTCGCAATCCACATTGACGATGATGTCGCCGGCGGCCCAGCGTTCGGCCAGATTGACCGCCGCCGACTTGCCGGCCCGCAGATCCGTCGAATGGGCCCGGTCGATCAGGCCTTCGCGCAGCAGCTGACTGAGCACTTTCGGCATGTTGTCGGTCGAACCGTCGCTGACGACGATGATTTCGTCCGGCGGCAGGCTCTGTTCGCGCAGCGACAGCACGCAATTGCGGATACTGTCTTCCTCGTTGTAGCCGGCGACGACGACGGTCACCCGGCCGACGCTTTCCACATTGCACCGCCTGATCACGGGCCTCGATCGCAGCCGGTAGACGGCGGCGGAGAGAAAGGACAGCGTGTAGCGCGGCACTTCGAAGATCACGGTGAACCAGAACAGGCCGAGAAGGCCCGCAAGGCTCTGCGCGCCCAGATAGGTCGCCGCGTCCGACAGCGCCTCGTACATCAGGCAAAGTCTTCCGGGGTGAAGACCTGCGCCGCGATGCCAAGATCGTGGCGAACGCCATTGACGGCCTCGCCGCGCAGATAATCGAGCCCGTTACGCGCCTCGTCGGCGTCGACCCCCTTGATGATGGCGTAGTCGTAGGAAATGCCCTTGATCACGAGGTCTTCCTTGCGCAGGGTGTTGTTCAGGTTTTCCAGGAACAGGTCACGGGCCTGCTCGAAGTCGCGCAGGCCGTGTTCGCGTTCGATGCGGCGCTGGTTCGCATATGAGATGTCCAGCACGACGAAGGGCGTCTCGTTCTCCTGGTAGGCTTTCAGTTCGGAATTGACCGCGACGATCACTTCCAGAGGCAGATGCGCCAGCCGCATCGCATGGTTCTGGCGGCCAAGCATGGCGCGGCCGGTTTCGAGATAACCAACACCGCGGTCGGTGAGTTCGTAGCCGTAGACATCATGGGTCACCGGCACATCGGAACTTGCATGGGCCTTGCAGTCGAGACAGACGAACCCGACCAGCGGATCGGAGTTGCCGTGATGACAGGCGCCGCATTTCATCATGCTGCCGGGCTTGTCATAGTCGACGCCGAAATGCGCGAGCTCCTTGCGGCATTTCGGGCAGACCAGATCCTCGCCGTGGCGGAAATCGGATTCCGGCCCCTGATATGCGCACGAAAAGTGGTGCAGGTAGGCCTCTTCCCGCAAATCCGGCGAACGGCACTCAGAACACTCTTCACGCACATGCAGGCGCGATGAGCCGCATGCGCCGCATCGATGGAACCGGTCGAAAAAGCGGCGCTCGAGGTATCCCATGTCGCACAATTTCGCCGCTTCCGACTCCACCAGGTCGCTTTCCAGCGCTACGTTGTAGCCAACCAGCCCGCGCTGCTCCGGATCGTAGCTAGGCGTTACCGGCGCGCCGGTCACATAGGCGCGGCCGAGCAGCTTCACGCTGAGATCGTCTGAATGAAGCACGTCGTGGTGCAGCCGCGTACGGCGATTGTGGAAATCGTTGATGAGCGTGGCGACCTTGTCGGTTTCACCAACACTCAGTTTGGAGCCGTCAAGGTCCGCCTGAGCGCCGAGACTGCCGGTCAGATCGATCACGGGAAGGACATGCAGGGCCTTGGTCGCCCAGAGCGCGGTGACGTCGCGCGCCTTCGCCGGTTGTCTGACAAGAATGGCGTCGAAGCGCCCGGCATCGTCGAGCATAGCCTGCAGAAAGCGCGCCGACAAACGGTCGCCATCGAAATCGTCGGGCCAGCGCAGAAACTCGTGTTTAAGATCCTGGATATGGTTGTCGGCGTGCTTGAGCGCATTTGACGGCTCTTCGGCCGGGCGCAGTTGCACCGGCTCGGAGGGTTGCGCGACGGGCACGTATACTTCTTCCGCCTTGCCTTCGACGACCTGAACGACACGCTCCAGATCAAACGGCTTCGGCAGCACGCTGTCAAAATTCTCGCAGTTGTCGACATGGCCGAGCAGACCTTCCATGTCTGCGGTAATCGCAATGAAGCGGGTCGGGCGGCTTGACTTGTCGCCGGAGCGGAACGCGGTGGCGACCTTCAGACCGTCGAGCTTGGGCAGATGAAAGTCCATCAGGACGACGTCATATTCTTCGGTTTCCAATGCCGCCAGGGCATCCTGGCCGTTGGCGACAATGTGAACGTCGTGTCCACGCTGTTTGAGAAGCAGCTTCAGGAGGTCCTGGGTGACCTTGTTGTCTTCCGCCACCAGGACCTTTTGGCCCGGCGTCTGCAGCAAGGCGGGACCATCGCTGACGTGAGCCATGGCAGCCGTGTTCTCGGCGTCTGGTCCTGGCGTGCGGGCAGAGCCCGGGGCACTCTTGTTGGCTGTCGGCACGGCGTGGCTCCCCAATCGGCGTTCTGTTTGTTCTTGGGCTCCGGATGCGATCGCCACACCGCTCCCGCGAGCTGGAGGCATCTTCTCACGGGGCCGTAAAAACTTATCTAAAATCCGACAGGTTCATGGTTTCCAAATAGTTGATTCTATTCAGCTTCTGCGTCCTTTTCGGACAATCGGCGGCGCCAGAGGCCGATTCGAAACATGTGCTTAACCATGTTCTCAAGTCGCGGCTGTGAGGGGCCTCCCCGCAGACCCGCGGTTTGTTTGGCCGCTAACCAAATTTTATCCAGATCATGAGACACTTTTTGCAGTCTGGAGGCATCCCTCCAGGCTCGGGCGAGGCAAGGCAACAGCAAGGATGCAGGGGTTATGCAGGATGCTCTGCGGGCACTCATAGAAAACTATTGCACGACGCTGGCACGGCAAGTGAACGAGATTGCCGGCCATATCGAACATATGAAGTACGGCGCGGATGCGCTGGCGCCACTGGGGTCGGCGCTCGACCTCGTGCATCAGATATCCGGTCTGAGCGGCACCATGGGCTATAGCGAAATCAGCACCTGCTCCATGGAACTCGAAAAGACCCTGCGACGCTTCGAAGACACCGGACAGAAGCCGTCGACCAACGACATGGCGGCCATCGGCGAGATGTTTCAGACACTCTCCGAGCGCGCCGGCAACGCGGTGCCCGAACGCTCCACACTTTACGACGCGGACCTCAGCGCCCTTTCGGCCGGCGTTCGTTGATCCCGCGAAGGACCACAGCATATGACACATCAAGGGCCAGACCGCATCATGGTGGTCGACGACGATCCGGACATTTTGAGCATCGCCCGGATTGCACTTGAGACCATGGGCGGCTTCGCGGTCGACACCTGCTCATGCGGGCACGAAGCGGTGAACCGGGTGGCCGTGTTCAAGCCGGACATGATCCTGCTTGACGCCATGATGCCCGAAATGAGCGGCCCGGAAACCATTCAAGCCCTGATCGCGCAATACGGCGAGCAATTGCCGCCGGTGGTGTTCTTTACCGGCCGCGTCCAGGCCGAAGACGTCGCCACGTTCAAGCAGCTCGGCGCCGTCGGTGTCGTCGAGAAACCATTCGATCCAGTATCGCTGGCCGGGAAAGTCCAAGACATATGGGCGCGAAACTGCGGTTCGGGCACGTCTGCAGCGGACCAAAAGAGAGAAAGGGCTGGATGATGGTTTCACCGTCACGACGCCTTACACCGATACGGGCCTTCGCATTCCTGCTGGCGCTTGCCGCGTTTGGAGGCCCGGCGAACGCATCGGAGCCGGCCCGCGTGGCAGCGGCGGACCCGGTCGCCGAGACGACGGACGGCCCTATATTCGTCGGGCTCAATGCGGCCCTCACCGGCGGCGCCGGCCAGTCGGGCGAAGCGATCCGCCGGGGTCTGTTGATCGCGATCGGCGAAATCAATTCTTCGGGCGGGGTTCTGGGCCGCCGCCTCGAACTGGTGCCGCGTGACACTCGCGCCATACCCGACCGTGGCATCGACAATATCTACGAACTGGCTGAAATCCGTGACCTTGTCGCCGTCTTCGGCGGCATTTCGACGCCTGTCGCCCTGGCGTCGCTGCCGGCGATTCACGAAACGAAAACGCTCTATCTTGGACCATGGGCCGCGGGAACGCCGGTGGTCGACAATGGATATGAAACCAACTTCGTGTTTCGCGTGTCGGTGCGCGACCAGCACGCCGGACCGTTCCTCATCAAGGCGGCGCTTGACCGCGGTTTCAAGCGTCCCGGCCTGCTGTTGTGGCGCACCGGATGGGGCCGGTCCAACGAAGCGGCGATGATGGCGGCCATGAAGGATGCAGGCATCGAACCGGCGGGTGTTGAATGGTTCAACACCTCCGAGCGCGACCTCTCGGACCAGATCGAAAGGCTGCATCTCAATGGCGCCGATGTCATCATGCTTGTGGCCAGTCCCAGCGACGGGTTGAACGCGGTGGAGGCGATGGCGGCGCGCCCGAAAGATCACCGGAGGCCGATCATCTCCCATTGGGGCATCACCGGCGGCGATTTCTTCGCGATGGGCCGTGAAGCCATCGAAGACGTCGATCTCACCTTCCTGCAGACCTACTCCTTCTTCGAGCCGCCGTTTCCAGAAAAATCAGAGAAATTCTACGAACAGTACTGCGCACAATTCGGTCCGTGCGACAGCCGGGCTGACATCGCGTCTCCGGTCGGCACCGCACATGCCTATGATCTGGTTCACCTGCTGAAGGCGGCCATTGAGCGCGCGGGAGCCATCGACCGGGCCGCGGTGCGCGACGCGATGGAAAAGCTGCAGCGCCATGAAGGCCTGGTCCGGATCTACAATCCGCCGTTCACACCGGTGCGCCATGACGCGTTGGACGCGTCCGATTTCCGGCTGTGCCGGTTTGGCGAAAACGGCGAGATCATGCCGCTTTCCCTGGCCGGTGCCGAGTAGATCGCGATGAATTCAGGTTCGATCGACATGGCCAGATATTCACAGCTTAGTACGCGGCGTGGTTCACACCGCGAACTGATCCGGCGACCTCAAAAGGCCTGGGCATGACCATATCGCCCTTCAGTATGAAAAAAGACGGCAAGCGCTCGCCCAGACTGCTGCCGCAGGTGTTGCTGCGGGTGTTGCCGGTGGCAGTGCTCGTGCTGTGTGCCGCATGGTACATGACGCACCGCTCGGTCTATTCGAGCGTCCAAACGGAACTGGTCGAGAAGCTCGACCGGGAAGCTGAATTCGGCGCCGCGACCATCGCGGCCCGGCTCAACACCCTGCTTGCCTCGATGCGGGCCGTGGCAGACAACGATCTGGTGATCAACAGTCTCGTGGACAGTGTATCGCGGGATGCGTACATCCCGACCTTCATGCAATCGCTGACCCTGCCGGGACCGACCGGCGCTAAAGTGACATTCACGGACTACCGCGGCAGGCTCATCGCATCCAATTTCGAAGACATCAGCCAGTCGGACTATTTCCTCAGCGCCGGCGCGGTCGACGGCTTCTACATGCGTCTCGATGATACCGGAGCCACCTTTGCCGTTCCGGTGCTCTACGGCGGACGCCAGGAAGGCGCAATCGTCGTCCGCTACAATCAACTGCACGTTCAGCAGCTGCTGACGGTCAGCGCCGGAACCGATGTATCCGCGGTGCTGCAGGGCGAGCGGGTTCTGCAGTCTTCAAACTGGACAATCGCCCTGCCGACGGAACACAGCGATGGGTCCGGAGTGGAGGACCGTGTTTTACGTGACGCCTACGTGCCCGGTTACACGTCCCTGCGTTTCATCGTTGCCGAACCCATCGCAAAGGCGTTCGCAACGGTCGACAGGATAGAGCGCATGATGTTGATCGCGATCGCCGTCGCCCTGCTGGCGCTGGTGCTCGGGATTGTCCTGACGGCCTACCTCACAACAAAGCCGTTGTTTGCCTTTTCCGAGGACATCAAGGCGATCGGCGCTGCTGGCGATCTCGGGCATCGGATCGGTTCGTCCGGATTCGCGGAGTTCGACCGGCTGTCGGGGACATTCAACGCCATGCTCGAGCGCATGCAAACCGTGCTGGTCTCACATGACCGGCTTGATCAGGAAAACCAGGCGCGCAAGAAGGCGGAACGCGAACTGCGCCGCAGCGAGCGCCGCTACCGCGATGTGATCGAGGGGTCCACGCGGGGCATCTTCATCTGTTCGGGCGATGCAATCCTGTTTGCAAACCAGGGCCTCGCGGCGATGTTCGGGTTCGGCTCGCCGGAAGACCTGCAAGACGGCGCCCGGGTCCATGACCTGTTTGAGCCGGATGTGTGCGACACCCTGCAAGAGCTGCTCGGCTCGGAACAAGACACAACGTCCAGCCGGGAAATACATGTCGCGTCCGACGATGGTTCGGGCACCTGGTACGAAATCACGTTCCGTGCAATCGCCTGGCAGGGCCGCGAAGCGGTGCAGTGCAGCGTTACCGACATCTCGGCGCGCAAGGAAGTCGAACAGCTGAAGAACGAGTTCGTCTCGATCGTCAGCCATGAGCTGCGCACGCCCCTCACGTCGGTCACCGGATCGCTGGGCCTCATTCAGTCCGGCGCCCTGGGCGACCTGCCGGACAAGGTCGAGCCCCTGATCAAGATCGCACATTCCAACACCCAGCGCCTGGTGGCCCTGGTCAACGATATTCTCGATGTCGAAAAGATCGAGGCCGGCCATATGGACTTCCACCTGGAACCGGTGGACGCCACCGAGATCGGCACCCGGGCCCTGGCCGAGAACGTCTTTTACGGAGCAAAGTTCGGCGTCACGTTCGAACTGCAACCCGAAGTGACCGAGGCTTACATCTCCGCCGATGCCGACCGGCTGCTACAGGTCCTCGCCAATCTCTTGTCGAACGCGGCGAAGTTCTCACCCGAAGGCGGGCGGGTGGTGCTCAAGCTGACCGAGCATGACGGCGCGGTCCGCTTCAGCGTCATCGACGAGGGTTCGGGCATTCCCGCCGCCAAACTGGACACCATTTTCGAGAAGTTCAAACAGGCCGATTCCTCGGACAGCCGTGCAAAGGCCGGCACCGGACTGGGACTGGCGATCTGCCAGTCCATTGCCGAGCATCACGGTTCGAAGGTCCAGGTGTCTTCGGAAGAAGGCAAGGGATCGGTATTCTATTTTGATTTGGAACAAGTCGCTGCGCCCGCCCGGGACGGGGCGACAAGTGATCCACGCGCCGCACCCGCGGTCGCGGTGTGAGCACACGACCGGGGGAACACGCAGAATGCCGAAGCTGAACAAGATACTACTGGCCGAGGACGAGCCCGACATCCGGGCAATCTGCACTCTGTCGCTCGAATCCCTCGGCGGCTTTGAGGTCAGGACCTGTGAAAACGGCCAGGGTGTGCTCGATTGCATCGACGAGTTTCACCCCGATCTCGTGGTCCTGGACGTCATGATGCCGGGGCTGGACGGCCCGAACACCCTGGCGCGGCTGCAGCAAAACACCGCCACCAAAGACACGCCCGTGGTGTTCCTCACCGCGCGGAATCAACCAGCCGATATCGAGTGGCTTCGCCGCCTCGGCGCCCTTGATGTCTTGCCGAAGCCGTTCGACCCGGTGACGCTGCCGGGCGCAATGCAGGAGATTTGGAACCGCCATGTCGCCGCGTAAATTTGATCCTGAAATTCTGCGACGCGAGATGGAAACGCAACGCAGCGCGTTCCGCGAAATCGCATGTACCGAAATGCAGCGCCTGGGCGATGCCCGGGCAAGGCTGCAGACTGCCTGGCAGGAGGAACGCAACGAAGACCTGCTGTTCGAACTGCAGCGCCGCGCGCACAAACTTGCCGGCCGTGGCGGCACGTTCGGATTTCCGCAGGTCTGCGATTCCGCTCGGGCGCTCGAGGTTGAAATGGACCGGATTATCAAGTCGTCCGCGCCGCTGGTATCTGGCGACATCGACAGCGTGTCCGGCCTAGTCAGCCAGGTAGAGACGGCCGTTGCGTCTA
>JAJFHL010000352.1 GCA_021775615.1 Hyphomicrobiales bacterium | reverse complement strand
AAATCGGTTCGCTCGGCAAGGCGCGGTGCGCAGTTCGATGCGGTGTATCGGGCAAGCGCCGCAACGCTGACGACGGGCCGATTTGGCCCACCGAAGGCTCAGGTTTTCACGCCCACTGACCGCGTTACGGCCCACTTGTGGTCAGAAAGACCACGGCGTGAACCGTGCCTTGTCAGCAGACGTGAAAACCCGGTCAAGTGATTCCGTAAGAAGAAGAAAGGGTCTAGCCGTTTTATGCGCCCGCGCGCAGTTTTCCTTCCAGTACCAAACTGCGCAGTTCGCCCTTGCGGATCTTGCCACTCGGCGTCAGGGGAAATTCATCCGCTTCATAGACTTGTGCGGGGATCTTGAATCTCGCTATGCGGTCCGCGCAAAATGCCTGCACTTCGCCCTTTGTGATTGATTTCGCCGACACAAACGCTACGGCAACAATCTCACCATAGTAGTCGTCGGGCAGGCCAAACACCGCCACCTTCTCGATGTCCGGATGCTCCTGCAGCAGATTCTCGATCTCGACGGGATAGATGTTTTCTCCACCCCGGATAATCATGTCGCGCAGCCGCCCACCGGCAATCACCAGATGACCGGTCTCGGCGAGATAGCCGAGATCGCCGGTGCGCAGCCACGCACCGTCGACAATGGTTTCCTCGGTCTCGTCCGGTCGCTCGTGATAACCGAGCATGATCATCGGCCCGCGCGCCTGAATTTCACCGATCTCGCCGCTGGGCAGGATGTCGCCGCTCTCGGGGTCGGCGATCCTCACGTCGTATCCCGGAAGCGGAAGCCCGGCGGTTGCGAACCTCTGAGGATCATCCGATTGCGGGCAGGCGACCAGCGTTGCCGATTCCGTTTGGCCGTAGACCTGGCAGACCTGCGGAATCGGAAAGGCTTCGGCGCATCGCTTCAGCATGTCGCCGTTGCAGTCCGCACCGCCGCAGGTGCCGGTGCGCAGGCTCGTGAGATCGAAGTCACCGCGCCTGGGATGATCGAGCATGGCGAGATAGCTGGTCGGCACGCCGCTCAGGACCGAGCAGCGCTCGCTCTGGATTGTTTCGAACATGCCAACGGGATCGAATGCGGGCAGACCGACATAACAGGCGCCCGTCTGCAATCCGCCCTGAATGTTCATGATGCAGCCGGCACAATGGAACAGCGGAATAATCGACGTCCAGCGGTCGCCCGCGACGATGCCGAGACGGCGCGCGGTTTCGCGTGCATTCATCATCATGGCGCGATGGGTGAGGACGGCGCCTTTGGGAACGCCGGTGGTTCCGGAAGTATAGAGCAGGGCGCCGGGCACATCTGGGTCGGGAACCGGCAATGCCGTCGTGGAACGACGACCGCGCTCAACAAGTGCATCGAAACACTCCAACCCGTCATGCCGGGAGCCGATGGTGACGATGTGCTGCAGATGCATGAGGTCGTTGGTGGCCTGTTGCAGCGTCTCAAGATAGGCGTTGGAGCGGAACTGAGAGTTTGTGAAAACAATGCGCGCCGCCGAATGGTTGAGCGCCTCGATCAGATCGTCACGCCGGTAGTGGGTGTTGAGCGGCGTGAAAATGGCACCTGCAGCGGCAACGGCCATCTGGACGATGGGCCACTCGATCCTGTTTTCAGCAAGGAGCGCGACATGCTCACCCGGGCGCACTCCTAGACCGATCAGTGCCTTGGCAAGGGCGTTGGATGCGTCGGCCCATTCTTTGAAAGATGCATTGCCGCCGGTATCGGGAAAGCGCAGCGCCGGCGCGTTGCCAGCGGAGTCGGCCCGGTCTGTGAGCGCGGTCCAGGGATGGTGATGGTCCTGCATCGCCGTGCAGGCCTAGCCGAACAGCCTTGCGCCCACCGCGTCGAATGCCCCGTCTTCGATCAGAGCGATGATCTTTTCCAGATCGTCGCCGAAGCATCGGTCCCGCTCCCAATGCGCCACGCGTGCACGGATCGAACGGTGTGCCTTCGCCATCTTCGGCGATGTCTCGAGCGGCGCGCGAAAGTCGATGCCCTGTGCGGCGGCCAGCAGTTCGATGGCGACAATGGCGCGGGTGTTCCGGTTCATATCGGCAAGGCGCAGGGCGGCGTTGGTCGCCATGGAGACGTGATCTTCCTGGTTGGCCGATGTCGGCAGGCTGTCGGTGCTGCGCGGGTGGGCGAGCGCCTTGTTCTCGCTGGCCAGTGCCGCCGATGTCACCTGCGCCAGCATGAAGCCCGAATTGCGTCCGGGGTCCGAGGTGAGGAAAGGCGGCAACTCGCTGATCTGGCTGTCGATCATGGCCGCGGTGCGGCGTTCCGAAAGTGATCCGATCTCGGCGATTGCCAAAGCCATGCTGTCGGCCACGAAGGCCACCGGCTGGGCATGAAAGTTGCCGCCCGACAGGACTTCCAGATCGCGGTTGAAGACCAGCGGGTTGTCGGTGACCGCGTTGCTCTCGATCAGCAGTTTCGCGGCTCCGTCACGCAGCACATCGAGGCAGGCGCCCATCACCTGCGGCTGGCAGCGGAAGGAATAGGGGTCCTGCACCCGCTCGCAGTCCACATGAGAGGCGCGGATTGAACTGCCTTTCAGCAGGCCCTTGATGATGGCGGCGGTATCGATCTGGCCCCGATGCCCGCGAAGCTTCTGAATGCGCGGATCGAACGGCGTGTCGCTGCCGAGAATGGCATCGACCGACATGGCGCCCGCCAGCAGCGCGGCGGAGAGGTTTCGCTGTGCATCGAACAGGCCATCGAGCGCGATGGCGGTCGAAACCTGGGTGCCGTTGAGTAGGGCAAGCCCTTCCTTGGGGGCGGGCACGAGCGGCGCAATGCCGGCCTTTTCGAGGGCAGCCTCGCCGGTGATCGTTGCGGCGCCGTCAAGAACCCTGCCTTCGCCCAGGAGGACGAGGGACATGTGCGCCAGCGGCGCCAGATCGCCCGATGCGCCAACCGAGCCCTGCCGCGGGATCGCCGGCAGCAGGTCGGCGTTCACAAGCGCGACGAGGGCATCGAGCGTGCCGGCGCGAATGCCGGAATGGCCGCGTGACAGGCTCTTGATCTTGAGCAGCAGAACGAGCCGCACGATGGCGGCCGGCAGCAGCGCGCCGGTGCCCGCGGCGTGCGAGCGCAGCAGGTTGAGCTGCAGGTCGGTCAGGTCTTCATCGGCAATCCTGGTCTGGGCGAGCTTGCCGAAGCCGGTATTGACGCCGTAGATCGGCTCGCCCTTTTCAAGGATCCTGGCGACGGTTTGGGCGCCGCGCGCCACCCGGTCGCGTTCCGACTTGGCCATCTCAACCCGCACGGGCCCGCGATGGGCGGCGCGCAGGTCCTTGTAGGTGAGGGGAGTGCCGGCGATCTTGATCAGAGGTGAGGCCATGGTGTCACTCCGCGAGCCGCTCTACGGTGGCGCGATAATTGTTGAGAATGTTGTCTTCATCGATGTGACGGCCATCTGCAACCACACACGTCCCACCGACGAAGACGTCCTTCACGGCGGGCTGATTGCCTGAAAAGATCCATGAGTCGATGATTGCGTCGCCGCTTCGGCCGGCGAGAATCGGCGCCTCGTCGTCGAGCACCACGATGTCGGCACGCGACCCGGCTCTGAGAGCGCCAATGCGGCGGTTGAGGCACTGTGCGCCGCCCGCCAGAACATTGTCGAGAAGTGAGCGGCCGGTCGAAACATCGGGACCGCTGGCGAGCACATTGCGCGCCCGGTGATAAAGCCGCTGGCCATACTCCAGAACGCGCAGTTCTTCCGTCGGGCTGACTGAAATGTGGCTGTCGGATCCGATTGCGATGCGGCCACCCTGTCGCAAGAACTCATCGGACGGGAAGAGGCCATCCCCCAGATTCGCTTCCGTTGTCGGGCACAGTCCGACAACCGCGCCCGAATGGGCAACACCGGCGGTTTCATCCGGCGTCATATGCGTCGCATGGATCAGGCACCAACGCTCGGAAACGGGGAATTCACCCAACAGGTACTCCACCGGCCGCTTTCCGCCGGACCAGTCCTTGCAGTCGTGAACTTCCTTTGTCTGCTCGGCAACGTGAATGTGGATCGGCGCGGTCGGCAGCATCGCGTCAAGGCCGGCGATCACCTCCTCAAGAAGCTCTGCAGTGACCGCGCGCAGCGAGTGCGGCGAGATGCCGACCGACTGATTGAGATCGTTCGCAGCCTCCTCACGCAAAGCCTCAACGATCCGCAGGAAACCGTTCGCGTCGTTGTGGAACCGGTCCTGCCGGCCCTGATGCGGAGCGCCGCCGAAACCGCCATAAGCGTAGAGTGTCGGCAGGCTGGTGATGCCGATACCGGCCTGCCGCGCCGCCGCCACGGTGCGCAGGGACATCTCGGCGCGCCGGTAATAGGGCGTACCGCCCGGTTGGTTGTGCAGATACTGAAATTCGCCAACCGCGGTGAAGCCCGCCTTCAGCATCTCCACATAAAGCTGGGCGGCGATGGCTTCGAGATCGTCGGGGCCCATCTTGTCGAGAAACCCGTACATCACCTCGCGCCAGGTCCAGAAGCTGTCCGGGCCCGGGCCGGAGCGTTCGGCAAGCCCTGCCATGGCGCGCTGATGGGCGTGCGAATGGACATTGGGCACGCCGGGCAGGGCGATCCCCTTGACCCGTTCTGCATCCTTTGCGTCCGAATCCCGTTCGACGCTTGAGATGGTGCCGGACGCATCGATGCTCACGGCAACGTCGCGTGCCCAGCCCATGGGCAGGTAGGCCAGATCAAATTGAAGCTTGCGGTTTGTCATGATTTGATATTAGTATATACAACCATGTACAGGCAACATATTTGTTGCGATTGGAGGGTTTCATGAGCGCAAAACCCGAGACGGAAAGCTGGGATCAGGTCCTCGTCAATGCGGATGTGGCGACAATGTCGCGCGGCCCGGCGCCCTATGGGCTGATTGGGGATGGCGCGGTGGCGCTCCGCGGCGGATCGATCGCATGGGCGGGAAAAAAGAGTGAACTCCCGGCTCATTCGGCCAAAACGATTGACTGCGCCGGCGGCGTGCTCACGCCGGGCCTGATCGACTGCCACACCCATCTGGTCTATGGCGGCAACCGCTCCGCCGAGTTCGAGGAGCGTCTCAACGGGGTTTCCTATGAAGAGATCTCGCGGCGCGGCGGCGGCATTGCCTCCACCGTTGCGGCGACCCGTGGCGAAAGCGAAGAGCAATTGCTGACCTCCGGCGCCAAACGCCTCGGCACTTTGTGTGCCGAAGGGGTCACCACCGTCGAAGTGAAATCCGGCTACGGCCTCGACACCGAAACGGAGAAGAAGATGCTCCGGGTCGCCCGCGCACTTGGCGAACGCGGCGGCGTCGATGTCGTCACCAGCTTCCTTGGAGCACACGCCATTCCGGCCGACTATAAAGGCCGATCCGGCGCCTATATCGATCTGGTCTGCAACGAGATGCTGCCCGCCGTCGCGGCCGATGGACTGGCCGACGCGGTCGACGGCTTCTGCGAGGGGATCGCCTTTTCGCCGGACGAGATCGAACGCGTGTTCGACAAGGCGGCCGAATTCTCTCTGCCCGTGAAGCTCCATGCGGAACAACTGAGCGACCTCGGCGGCGCGGCGCTGGCGGCCCGTCACGGCGCGCTCTCGGCCGACCACCTGGAATATCTGAGCCAGTCCGGCATCGACGCCATGGCGCAGGCGGGCTCCGTCGCCGTGTTGCTGCCGGGCGCCTTCTACTATCTCCACGAAACGCAAAAGCCGCCGCTTGGCGCTCTCGTTGCCGCAGGGGTGCCCGTGGCGGTCGCAACCGACCTCAATCCGGGCTCGTCACCGA
>JAJFHL010000351.1 GCA_021775615.1 Hyphomicrobiales bacterium | reverse complement strand
GCGCCCTTGCGCAGGTTGTCCGAGACCACCCAGATGTCGAGCCCATTGTCGATGGTCTGGTCCTCGCGGATGCGCGAGATGAAGGTGGCGAAGTCGCCGACGCATTCGACGGGGGTCACGTAGCCGCCGTCTTCGCGTTTGTCGACCACCATGCAGCCGGGCGCCTCGCGCAGAATTTCGCGGGCCTCTTCGGCGGAGATTTCACCTTCGAATTCGATATTGACCGCCTCGGAATGGCCGACGAAGACCGGCACGCGGACACAGGTCGCGGTGAGCTTGATCTTGGGGTCGAGGATCTTCTTGGTCTCGGCCATCATCTTCCATTCTTCTTTGGTCTTGCCGTCTTCCATGAAGACGTCGATATGCGGGATCACGTTGAAGGCGATCTGCTTGGTGAACTTTTCAGGGGTCGGCGCGTCGGTGACGAAGATGCCGCGGGTCTGGTTCCACAACTCATCCATTGCCTCCTTGCCGCCACCGGACACAGATTGATAAGTGGCCACCACGACGCGCTTGATGCGGACGTGATCGTGCAGCGGCTTCAGAGCCACCACGAGCTGCGCGGTGGAACAGTTGGGGTTGGCGATGATGTTCTTGCGGTCGTTGAGGGCGAGATAGTCGTCAAGCACATGGGCGTTCACTTCAGGCACCACCAGCGGGCACTCCTGGTCGTAGCGCCAGGCCGAAGAATTGTCGATCACCATGCAGTCCTGTGCGCCGATCTTGGGCGACCACTCCCTGGAGATGTCGCCGCCCGCCGACATCAGACAGAAGTCGGTGTCGGAGAAATCATACTGGTCCAGGGTTTTGCATTTGAGGGTCTTGTCGCCGTAGGAGACTTCCCTACCCTGGCTGCGACGCGATGCGAGCGGCACCACTTCGTCTGCCGGGAACTCGCGCTCGGCGAGAATTTCCAGAATCTCCTTGCCCACGTTGCCGGTCGCGCCGACAATCGCCACTTTGTAGCCCATGACTTCGATCCTCAAATATACGTCAACCGCCACGACGCGGGGTTGCGCTGCGCAGTGGCGCTGATTTACGCTTACGCCAGACAAGTTTCAAGGGCGACGCGTGTTTCACATATGTTTCAGACTATACCTCAATTGGTGGATGAACAGTGAGCGAACGTATCGGCACCTACGCGGAATTCTGGCCCCACTATCTGCGTGAGCATTCAAAGCCGGAGACACGGCGCCTGCATTTCGCCGGCACCGGGGCGGGGGTTTGCCTGGCGCTGCTGGCGGCGGTCGCGGCCAATCCGTGGCTGCTTCTCCTGGCGCTCGTCGCCGGCTATGGGCCGGCCTGGATCGGGCACTTCTTCATCGAGAACAACCGTCCCGCCACCTTCACCCATCCCTTGTGGTCGCTGGTGAGCGATTTCCGCATGTTCTGGTGCTGGATTACGGGTTCACTGCCGGGCGAATTGAGCAAGGCCGGCGTGAAATAAATTCGTGTACGGCGGCTCGTCATTGGCGCGTCACCATGTTCCAGGTAGGAGATGACCTGTAACGCGCCGGCTCCCCCGGCCGCATGGGCCAGGAGCGAGCTTCCATGACACCACCGGCAGAATACCTTTCCCTGGCCAACCGGCTTGCCGACACGGCCCGCGCCATCATACGCGCCAGTGCCGACGGGTTCACGCTGCACTACAAGACGGACGGCAGCCCGGTGACGGATGTCGACCAGTCCACGGAAGCGGCCATGCGGGATATCCTCGAGACGCAAGCCCCAATGCATGGCATTTTCGGTGAAGAGCATGAGAGCTTCGGCCTCGACCGTGAGTTCGTCTGGGTGCTCGATCCGATCGACGGCACCCGCCAGTTCACCGCCGGACTGCTGAACTTCGGCGTTCTGATCGCTTTGTGTCACGAGGGCAGGCCGGTGCTGGGCATCATCGAACAGCCCTTGGCCGGGCTTCGCTGGGTCGGCGTCGCCGGTGTCCCCACGACACTGAACGGCCGGGTGGCGACGGCGCGGGACTGTGGCGAGATCGGCGAGGCACTCGCCAGCCTGTGCGATCCGGACTGCATAACGCGCGAGACCTCGGCCGGATACGACGCAGTCCGCGGTGCGACGCGGTGGAATGTTTACGACGGCGGCTGTGTCGGCTTCGGAGCGCTGGCCTCGGGCAAGCTTGACCTCGGCCTCTACGGCTCCAATGTCGATCCGTTCGACGTCTGCGCCCTGGTGCCGGTGGTCGAGGGCGCGGGTGGTCGTATCTCAACCTGGACCGGCGCGCCGGTGACGCTCACCACCGCCGAAGCCGTTGTTGGATGCGGCAGCGCCGCGGTGCACGAGCAGGCGCTGGACCTCCTGCGGTCAGCGGGCTGAACGCTCCAGTTCAACCACGAAGGCGGCCAGACTTTCGAACCGACCCATGGGTTCGGCGTCGGATGCCATCGATATTCCCGTTCCGGAACGGCCATGGCGGCGGTCAATCCAGACCACATCGAGCCCGATGGCGTTGGCCGGCGCGACGTCGTGGAACCGGCTTTGTGCAACATGGAGAAGCTGGCCACGGCCGATCCCCTTTGTCCCGAGCGCGGCAAAGAGCGCGTCGAACATGGCCGGGTCCGGCTTGTAGGTCCCCACCATTTCCGTCGTTACTGCGGTGTCGATCAGGTTCCCGAGCCGTGCGTGCGTCGTCGTGAACGAGATATCGTCGACATTCGACAGGACGGCGAGATGAAAACCCAGCTCCTTCAGTCTGCGCAGGCTGTCGACGGTGTCGGCAAAGGGGGCCCAGGTGCCGACAGACTGTGCAAAGGCAAACGCCTCGCTTTTGTCCGACCTTTTGCCAATGAGTTGCGCCACATCGCCGAACGCGTCCGCCAAAACGTCTGGATAGGGTTTGAACGGCCGTGTGCTCTGGTGGGCGTACTGGGCCTGGGCAAAGATCTCCAGCACATCCACGTCCGCGCCGCCGAGCCGGGCCTGACCCATCCATTCGGCAAAGAAGGCCCCCGCGCCGCTGTCCCAGTCGATCAGGGTGCCATAGCAGTCGAAGGAGATGGCGGTGTATCGGGAGGCATCGATCATTGCAGCACTTGCCTCGAAGGCCATGGTTGCGGATTAGACGGCGATCAACGCCTCAAAGTCCTTCTCGCCGCGGCGGGAGAAGGTGACCACGCGTGAATCCGCCTCACGCCTCGCCCATTTGAGGGCGTAGAAACGCTCAAGGAATGCCGCGCCCAGCCCGCCCGCCAGATGGGTGCGCCGGGCGCTCCAGTCGAGGCAGAGGCGGCAAAGCGGCCGGCGGGCGCGCTCCAGCGGTTCAAGCTCGATGCCGAATTCGCCAATGAAGGCGGCGCCTGGTTTTGTCAGGATGGCGTTTTTGTCTTTTACCGCGAGCAGTTTACGGGCAACCATGGCCTCATAGAGCCTGACCCCCTGATCTCCCGCCAGATGATCGTAGCAGACGCGCGCGTTGCGCAAGGCCGGCTCCCTGGGGCCGGTGCGCACCCGCAGGTGTCCGGCGCGGGCGGCGAGGCCCATCAGGCCTTCGAGCACCTGCGCCACATCCTCGTTGGACAATGAAAAATAGCGGTGCCGGCCCTGCTTGCGCAGCGCCAGCAGACCGCCATCGCTGAGCTTGGCCAGATGCGAGCTTGCGGTCTGCACCGTGATGCCGGCTTCCTGTGCCAATTCGGTTGCGGTGAGGGCATGGCCGGACATCAGCGCCGTCAGCATGTTGGCTCTGGCCGGATCTCCGACAAGGGCGGCAATGGCCGCGATGTTTGGACCTGTTTTCATACTTCGATGGTAATCGAAGCATTGGCGCGGATCAACGGGTTAGGTTCGGGGCACATCAATCACAGGAGAGTGACATGACCGTGCTGTGCCATATCAGATATACCATCGATCCGTTCAAGCTCGATGCGTTTGAAAGCTATGCGGAGAACTGGGCGACCCTCATCCCCAAATGCGGTGGTGAGACGCTGGGATACTTCATGCCGTATGAAGGCACCAACAACATTGCGCTGGGTCTCAATCTGTTCGAGGATCTGGCCGCCTACGAAGCCTATCGGCGGCGGCTGGAACGCGACGAGGGCGGCGGCGCCAACTACCGGTTTGCCCAGTCGAAGCGTATTATTCTCGGTGAAGAGCGGATGTTCCTGAGGCCTGCTGCAGGCCACGACCGATCCTGAAGGAGGGAGCCTCGAATGCACGCGGTTATTTTCGAAGTGTGGCCCAAGGCCGAAACCCGGGAAGACTATCTCGGTATCGCCGCGGACCTGAAGGAGGTGCTCGAGGAGGTCGACGGCTTCGTCTCGGTGGAGCGCTTCGAAAGCCTCACCGAGCCGGGCAAGATCCTGTCGCTGTCGTTCTGGCGCGACGAGGAGGCGATCGCCCGCTGGCGCGCGCTCGCGGTGCACCGGAGGGCCCAGTCCAAGGGACGCAACGCCCTCTTCGACGACTACCGCCTGCGGGTTGTGAGCGTCATCCGCGACTATGGCATGAGCGAGCGGGCCGAAGCACCGGCCGACAGCCTCGACGTACACGGCTAGATCGTTTCACGTTCACACGGAAACGTTTGATGGCGCCAAATCGGTTCGCCCGGTGAGGCGCGGTGCGCAGCGCGATGTGGTGCATCGGGCAAGCGCCGCAACGTGACTGGAGGACCGATTTGGCCCACCGAAGGCCGGGATTTCGCGCCTTCTGGACTGCGTTACGGCCCCTTTGTGGACGGCAAGTCCACGGCGGGAACCGTGCCTTGCCAGTAGACGCGAAATTTCGGTCAAAGCGATTCCATATGAACGTGAAGCGATCTAGACCCGCGCCCGGTCGGCAGATGTGAAAACCGGTCAACGACATTCCATATGTAGATGAAAGAGATTAGGTCCGCGCGGATCGGTAGCGGAACCGCAGTGTCAGAAGCGCCGCGACCACAGCCAGCGCCATCGCGAGGGCGATCCAGACGGCCTCGGCGCCGCCCTCCCAGTATATGCCGAGCAGGGCCGCCGCCGGCAGGCCGACGCCCCAGTAACCCGTGATGGTGATCAGCATCGGCCCGCGCGTGTCTTTCAGGCCGCGCAGGGCGCCCATTGCTACGACCTGGACCGCGTCGACGATCTGGAATGCAGTTGCAACAGCGAGAAGCGACACGGCGATCTCGATGGTGGCAAGGTTTTCGGGCCGGGACGCATCCAGAAAAAGCACGACAATCGCTTCACCGTGAAACCAGAGAACTGCCGCCGGCAGAAGTGACGCAATGGCGACCGTGACGAGAGCGAACCACCCGGCGCGGGCTGCGGCCGCGAGATCGCCGGCACCGGCGGCCCGCCCGACCCGCACGGCTGCAGCCTGAGACATGCCGCCCGGCAGCATGAATATGAGGGCGAGGCACTGCGCGGCAATGGCATGCGCCGCCAGGGGTTCCGTACCCATCGTGCCGATCAGCAGTCCGGCGGCGAGAAATATACCCATCTCTGCGATTTCGGCCACGGCGATTGGCATCCCAACCCGCAGGATTTCCGAAAGTGCCGCCCAGTCGGCGCGCCAGAAACGGCCAAGCAGCCGGTAACGGCGCAGCCGCCGGTCGATCAGCACAAAGCCCAAAAGGGACGCGCACATGACGGTGCTGACAAGCGCGCTGGAAATGCCGGCGCCGACCAGTTCGAGCCGAGGGAAGCCGAAATTTCCGAACATGAGGGCGTAGTTGGCAAGAGCGTTCAGTGCGATGCCAAATGCGGTGACTGTCAGGATCGCACGGGGCCGCATGTGGGCGGCGAGAAACTCGCTCAGCACGAACAGCCACAATCCGGGAACCAATCCCGCCACCATGGCTCTGACATAGGCCTGTCCGGACGCTGCCAGGTGGGGCTCCTGGCCAAGGGCCACAAGTATGGCCTCGGTGTGCCAGATCATCACGCCACAGGGCACGGCCACCAGCGCCGCGGCCCACAGCCCCTGGCGCACGGTGCCGCGGATCCGGCGGAAACGGCGGGCTCCGAGATGATGGGACAAAACCGGGGCGACGGCGCCGAGGACCCCCATGGCGAAGACATCGAAGAAGGTATAGAAATGTCCGGCGAGCGAACCGGCTGCAAGCGCCTCCGGACCGAGCCAGCCCATCATGACGATGTCGGTCGTGATAATCGCCATATAGGCCAGCAAGTTGAGCATCAACGGTACCGCGAGGGATAACGTGGCGCCGACTTCCCGGACCCAAGGCGTCGGCTGCAGGTGGGGCGAGGAGACCGCGTCGGGTATCCGTTTCATCGAGAGTGGCTCCTGATCACGATCGACTTAGGTGGTCCACCCAAGTTGATAAAACGTGATCGCTTCATTGGTTAGACCGGGATCGGACGGAAAACCGGGATGCGGCCGCTCACGGAATGTCGAAATGCAAGGAGAAAGAGGCGGACGCGCGCTATCGCAACCGGCCAGCATGGCCGGTTTGCGGGGCAGCTTGAAGGTCAGCTGCTAGACTTTGTAGCGTCGTCTCATGGCGGGGATATAGAAGCCCTGGGCGGTGAGGTCAACCACCTGGAACACGATCAACTTGGCTCAGAGCGGCCGGCCGTGGTGCAGTTTGTCCGGATTGCGCATCACGTAGATCCAGGCAATGCGGCCCTGCTCGTCCGGCGCGATGACCGTCAGCACATCGTCCGGACCGCCATCGAGGATCATGGCGGCCGGTGACCCGTTGGCGCGGCCGGGCCGGAGGATTGAGTCCGTCCCGCGACGCTCGGCAACGCGCAGGACCACCTGGGTCACCTCTTCAGGTCCATTGAGCGTCCGAAGGGCGGCGGTGGCCTTGCCGCCTCCGTCCGAGACGGCAATCACGTCTGGTGAAAGCAGCGCCATGACAGCCTTGTGATCACGCGCACTCGCGGCCTGCAGGAACCGGGTGAGGAGATCGGCGGCTTCATCTGCCGGGGCCTTGAAACGCGGAGCGTTCTCACGCACACGCCGTCCGGCCCGGCTGACCAGCTGACGGCACGCGGCCTCCGTCTTTCCCAGTGTCTCGGCGATGCTGGCATAGTCTGCGTCGAAGACTTCGCGCAGGATGAAGGCGGCGCGTTCGGTTTCAGTGAGGCGTTCCATGGCCCAGAGCAGGGCCAGTTCACACTCCTGCGCGAGTTCAAAGGCAGCTTCCGGCGCCCGGTTGTCAGTTTCGATGAGCGGCTCGGGAAGCCAGGGCCCGACATAGACCTCGCGGCGTTTGCGGGCGGAACGCAGAACGTCGATGGCAATCCTTGCCGCGGTGCGTCGCAGCCAGGCCGGTGCGTCACGGATCGCGCTGCGGTCGGATCGCGCCCATCTGAGCCAGGTCTCCTGAACCACGTCTTCGGCTTCCGCCCGCTCGCCCAGCATGCGATAGGCGAGCGCTGTCAGAGACTTGCGCTCAGCTTCGAATTGGTCTGTGCCGGTGTCGCTCATGCGGCCCTTCTTACCGGTTCGTGGAGGCCGGTTCCAAGGTCAATTTTACGGCAGGCCACGCCATGGCCGAGCGCCCGCTTCAGCATCGGATAGGCGCGGCTGACGGCGGTGGCGTAGGCAACCGATAGAACCGCGGTGCGGCCGAAGTTGTCTTCGATCTCCGCCCGCAATGCGTCAGCGACCGGATCGCCTGCGATGACGGCCTCGGCAAAGCGAAACCCGAGCCCGGCAATACCGGCTGCCTCGAAGTCGCGTCGCAGGCAGGCTCGGATGATCTCGTGGCCGACGCCGGCCTCGAGGGCATAGTCGACGGTGAGCTGGGCGCAGGGGCCGCAGTCACCGTCGAGAGTCGAGGCCAGGGCGGCGCCCGCCCACAGTTCGGCGGGAGCGCCGCTGCGATACTGGCTCATCAACGGCAATGCGGAAAATCGCAGCGCCGCGCCGGTCGAAATGTCGATGATCTCGTGCATGTAGGTACCGTCATAGTCGTAGGCGCGTTCCATTCTGCCCGTCAGGCGGTGCAGGATCCATTTCAGCATGATGCCAACTCCTTAGATGTTTTGAAACGCCATGCGGCCCACAGCGCCAGCCAGGCGGGGAGCTGTATGCCGGCGAGATTGACCGCGGCGACCAGGTCGACAGGCAGGCCGCGGGCGAACCAGATCAGCAGGTGAAAGAGGGCATGCAGGCAGGGCCATGCGGCGCCGGCAAGCGCGGTTTGCCGAACCGCACCGGCAGTGCCCAAAGCTATGGCGCCTCCGCTGACAATAAAGGCCAGGGCGATGTCGCGGACGAAATGGCTGTTAAAGGGACCCGTCGCGATGACGCCGGGGGTCCGGGCATACCAGACCGCGGGATCGATCAGCATGTAGGC
>JAJFHL010000036.1 GCA_021775615.1 Hyphomicrobiales bacterium | reverse complement strand
TGGGACCGTCCGGCGTACCCTTCTTGGTATGATTCTTCTTTTTCTTCGGCTTTTTCTTCTCGGCCTTGTGCGGTTTGTTCTTGCCGTGCTTGTTGCGCCTATTGCGTTTCTGTTTGCCTCGGCGTTTCTTCTGCCCGGCCTGCACCGGGTCGGGCAGATCGGCTTCCGGAAAGGACGTGTCCGCCCCGGCCTGGACGTCCGGTTGCTCGCCGGCCACTGCCGGTGAACCCGCCCACAGCAAAAGGCATATCAGGCCGGCAGCGACGATGGGCGCCATGCGGGCCACTCCGTATCGCCGGGACCACATGCTCGGCTTGACGTATGACGTCATCGCATCATCACTTCGTTGCCGTTACAAACACAACCATGTCCTTGCGCGCCGCCAGGGCGTCACTGCGTGATTTTCGCTCCTCCGCACCGAGGCTTTCCGGGCCGATCCTGACCGAAAACAGGTTGCCGGCCTTTGGCCCGTCGGCAATTGTCATCTTCAAATCCGACAGCATCTTGGCGATGTCGGAAACAGACGCGTCATCGGCGAACCGCACCAGCACGAACGTGCCCGAGAGCGCGGCCGGCTTGGTGCCCTCGGCCATCTCGTAGTCATTGACAATGCGCGGCACCAGTACAGTGAACAGTGCCGCCGCCTGAACCATGATGACGATGACCGCCGCGGCCCCGGCCCAGCGCATGCCGCTGCCGAACGGCACGCTCACCAGATCGTTTATCCAGGCCATGAGTCCGCCGGACTCGGGCTCCGAGCCGTGGCGCGTCGCGGCGATCTTAGCCATGAACCGGTCCGCATCGACCGGAGGGTAATCCTCTGCCAGACCGGCAAGATGGACGGTCTCGTTGCGTTCGGCACGGGCAAGGCGCGCCCGTTCCGCCATGTCAGGGTGCCGCGCCAGATAGGCGGCAACGCGCTTTGCCTCGGCATCGTCCAGCTTGCCGGTGACATACCATGGCAGCAGGGTCTCGATTTCTTCGCGCTCCGATGGCGCAGTCGATTGCGTGTCGTTTGATTGCGGGTTCATGGCCATCCTCGATCCACGCCCGCTGCCACCAGCAATTTTTCCAGCCGGTTGCGGGCCTTGAACAGTCTCGTTTTCACCGTTCCCTCCGGAATGTCGAGGACCTCGCTCACTTCGCGGACCGACATTTCATGATAGTAGACGAGGTCGATGATCTCGCGCTGCAACGGTGTCAGGTCCTCCGAACACTTGCGCAGAAGAGCGCTCTTGTCCGCTTTCTGCGCCGTCACCTCGGGATCGTCGCGCTCGTCGGCGATCTGCCAGGCATCGTCCTCGTCCCAGTTCTCTTCACCGCGTTTCCTGAGCACGTTCAGGGCGCGGTAGTGGGCGATGGACAGGATCCAGGTGGTGACGGCGGAGCGCCCCTGATAGTTGCGGGCGCCGCGCCACACTTCCAGAAACACTTCCGAGGTCAGTTCCTCGACCACTGCGTCATCGCTCAGCACCCGCCGGATGAACCCGGAGACTTTCTGGCGATGGCGCAGAAACAACTCGCGCATCGCCGCCTCGTCGGTCCCCGCGGCAAGGGTAATCAGTTCGCGATCGTCTGCAGTGGCATACATGAAGGCGCCACCTTCGGGCGGGCCGGGCAGCGGGTCAAGGGCGTAGAGCCCGATTTGATCCGCATACAGCCTGGCGTCGCCCGGAAGTGCGCTGATGGGAACCGCGGTGCTCATCGGCGCACCCATTTGAGCAGGGCGCTGAGCCAGCCATCCTGACGAGCCGGCAAGATCTCCGCATCGTCTGGCGCGCAGGGTGCGGGCTGCGGGCCATGCTCCTTGCGCTGTCGTGGCATTGACAGTCCGCGCGTGAAAGCAAACAGCATTTCGTCTGAAAACCACGTGCCGTTGCCGGGTTTGAACTTGCGGCTGCGTTTGCACCGTTCTTTTCCTCTTGTCATGGGTCAGATCCTTGAATGGAACGACCCTCACATCCCTCGCATGCTCCGCATGCGAGGGCTCCCTGTTACAAAACTGCCCCATCGACGCGGCCTAGTAATGCGGCCCGCAATGCCAGACCTTCCGCACGACGCCGGAAGGCGTGCCGACCCAGTGAAAGTGGCAGCGGCGGCCGGCATAGTAGGCGTGGCGGCGGTGATGGCGCAGGGTGCGACGGATGGTGCGGCGCACGGCCCGGCGTTTCCAGCCGGCCTTCACAACAAGCCCGGCCTCAACGGTCGGCACATTCATCTTGATGCCCGGCATGGCATTGGCGTTTTCCGGCTGCGCAGCCATCAGCATGGAGGCCATGGCGAAACCGGCAGCGGCAATGATGGTCTTTGTTGTCTTTGTTGTCATAGAACTGCTCCTTTTCAGTCGATTTCAGCCCGTCCCGGCATCAGCGCCTCGATGCGCCAAAGCCGCGAGCTTGTGGTTCGTTAGTCAACTGAACGGGAAATCGGTTCTCTGTTGCGGTGGGATTTTTCTGAGAATCTCGCCAACCGCGTCATAAGCCATTGATTTATAAACTAATTACCGAAAATAGAATTTAACATCAAAGAAACCAATTCGTCATTCCCGCGAAAGCGGGAATCCAGAAGGACCATGGCACTGAGTTGAGAGAAAGGGCTGGATTCCCGCTTTCGCGGGAATGACGGATGGGGTCGGGGCCATCTGCACCCCGGACAGATCGTTGCCGGATCATGTACGCCAGCTGCGACCCGATAGAGGTGACGGCCGCCGCCTACTCTTTCGACCCCGCTGCATATTTCTGCATCAGCGGCATTTGGCTTGCGGCGAAGACCATGGTGATCGGCAGCAGGCCGAAGACCTTGAAGCTCACCCAGGTGTCGGTTGAGACCATGCGCCAGACCACTTCATTGAGGCAGGCGAGGAAGAAGAAGAACAGCCCCCAGCGCAGGGTCAGCTTGCGCCAGCCCTCCTCTTTCAGGTCCAGCATCAGGCCCATCATCAACTTGAGCGGCGCCTTGCCGAGCATGTAGCCGCCAAGCAGGAAAGCGCCGAACAGGCCGGACACCACAGTCGGCTTGATCTTGATGAACGTATCGTCCTCGAACAGCACCGTCAGGCCGCCGAAGAACCCGAGGAAGGCGGCCGCGACCAGCGCCATCATTGGAATGCGCTTTTCCAGCACGTAGGACGCCACCACCGAGATCAGCGTGGCGACAATCAGGATGCCGGTGGCCGGAATGATGCCCCAAATGAAGTTGGCGGCGAAGAAGATCAGGAGCGGGCCCATCTCGAAGGCAAGCTTGCGCCACTGGCCGGGCTCGATTTGAGGGCTGTCCTGATCGTGGTTTTCCGTCATTCCGACCCCGCTATGGCTCTGGCGAACTCATCCGCATCGAAGGGCTGCAGATCATCGATGCTCTCGCCGACCCCTATAGCATGAACCGGCAGGCCGAACTTCTGCGAAAGCGCCACGAGGATGCCGCCACGAGCGGTGCCGTCGAGCTTGGTCATGATGAGGCCGGTGACACCGGCCGACTTCTGGAACAGTTCCACCTGGGAGATGGCGTTCTGGCCGGTTGTCGCGTCAAGCACCAGAAGCACCGAATGGGGCGCCGTCTCATCATGTTTCTTCAAGACACGGACGATCTTTTCAAGCTCCTCCATCAGATGCGCCTTGTTCTGCAACCGGCCGGCGGTGTCGACGATGAGGATGTCGGTGCCGTCTTCCTTGGCCTCCTTGAAGGCATCGAACGCCAGTCCGGAGGCATCTGATCCCTGCGGCCGTGCCATCACCGAGGCGCCGGAGCGCTCGCCCCACACCTTCAACTGATCGATGGCGGCGGCGCGGAATGTGTCGCAGGCGGCAAGCTTCACAGAAAACCCTTCGCGCGTGGCGATGGCGCCGAGCTTGCCGATGGTCGTCGTCTTGCCCGACCCGTTCACGCCCACAACCAGGATCACGAAAGGCTGCTGCGCCGCATCGAACTCGAACGGCTGCGCCACCGGTTCCAGCACCGCGGCCACCTCACGGGCAAGGATCGCCTTGACCTCTTCCGGCTCGATCTCCTTGTCGTAGCGCCCTTCGGCAACAGCCTCGGTGATCCGCATGGCGGTCTCGACGCCGAGATCCGCCTGGATCAGCACATCCTCCAGCTCCTGCAGCGTGTCGTCATCAAGCTTGCGCTTGGTGAAGATGTCGGTGATGCCCGTGGTGAGGGCACGCGACGACTTCGACAGGCCAGCGGTAAGCCGGCGAAGCCAGCCCCGCGCGGGTTCCGGCTCTGGCACTGTCTCTGGACCTGGCTCTGGCTCTGGCTCTGGCTCTGGCTCTGGCTCTGGCTCTGGCTCTGGCTCTGGCTCTGGCTCTGGCTCTGG
>JAJFHL010000350.1 GCA_021775615.1 Hyphomicrobiales bacterium | reverse complement strand
AGCTCTCCGACGCCGGGCCGGCGCTTGCCGGCGTGCTGCCGAGCCGCAATGCACCGGTGCTGGAGGCTTTGAAGCCCTATTTGCCCAACCTGGTTCCCGCTGCCAACGTGGTGCACTCGAGTTTTGCCGATGCAAGCGGGTTCATCGAGACCCCGGCGCTCCTGTTGGGCGGGCCGGCCATGCCGGGCGGTGCGCCTGAACTGCCGCCGGGCGCCGAGCCGTTGGCGGAACGCGACACATTCCGCAACATGATCGGTGAGAACCACCGCGCGGTGATGCGTGCGCAGGCAGCGGAGCGGCGCCAGGTGGCCGCGCGCTGGGGCGTGCGGAATCTGCCTGAGAATGCCGAGTGGTACAATCTTTACGCCGGAACCGAGGTCGGCAACGGCGCCCGGCCGGTGCCGTCGGCGGAACAGGCGACGGACATGATCCGGTGCGCGGTGATCGGTTCGCTGGTGCCGTTTACCTCGGCAGCAGCGCTTGCCGGCGTCGAGGTGCCGGTCACCCAGTCGATGATCTCGCTCGCCTGCACGGTGCTGGGCGGCGATCTTCTGAACGCTGGCCGCAGGCTCGACGGAATCGGTCTTGCGGCGGACCGGCTCGACGATGCCCGCCGCACGCTCGATGCAATCGCGGAAGGAACGGACTGATGGACGCCGATCTTCGTTCAATCGCCGCCGCGCGGCGCTCCGCCGAAAAGGCCTGGGACGCCTATCTCAAGTTCCGCGACACCGATCCCGCATTGATCGATGAAATGGTCGAGGCGATGGCCCGGGCGATCGAGCCGGAAGCGGCCCGGCTGGGCGCACTGGCGGCGGAGGAAACCGGCTACGGCAACGCCGAAGACAAGCGGATCAAGAACCTCTTCAACTCGATTTCAATTGCCGAATGGCTGCGCGACATCAAGACCCTTGGAGTGCTGTGGCAGGACGATGTGACCAAGGTAGCCGCGGTAGGCGAACCGATGGGCGTGGTGGCGGCGCTTGTTCCGGTTACCAACCCGACATCGACGGTCATCTTCAAGGTATTGTCGGCAGTGAAAGCGGGCAATGCCATCGTCTGTGCGCCGCATCCGCGCTCGGTCAACTGCTGCGTGGAAACCGCCAAGGTCATGGCGCGCGCCGCCGAGCAGCTTGGCGCACCTTCCGGCCTCATCCAGTGCCTCGACGAAGTCACCATTCAGGGTTCCGCCGAGTTGATGCGCCATCGCCGTACCTCGGTGGTCATGGCGACCGGCGGTCCCGGCATGGTGCGGGCGGCCTATTCATCGGGTAAGCCCACCCTTGCGGTCGGTGCCGGCAACGTGCCGACCTACGTGCACCGGTCGAAAGCCAACGATATCGGCGAGGTTGCCGAGCAGATCCTCACTTCCAAGGCCTTCGATTACGGCACCGCATGCGTGGCGGAACAGGCGGTCATCGCCGACCTGCCGATCGCCCGCGAACTGCGCCGCGAGATGAAGCTGCGGGGCGGTTACTTCTGCACACCGGCGGAATCGAAGCGACTTGCAGAGCTGCTCTTCACCGACGATCTGGGCATTCATCCCGATCATGTCGGCCAGTCGGCGCAACGTCTGGCGCAACTGTGCGGCTTCGACCTGCCGCCGCGCACCCGGGTGCTGATCTGCGAACAAGAAGAGATCGGGCGCAATGCACCGCTGTCGGCGGAAAAGCTCAATCCGGTGCTTGCCTGGTACGAGGCTGCCGATGTGGCACGCGGCATCGAACTTTCCGGCCAGATCGTGCGCTTCGGTGGATGGGGACACTCGGCCACGATCCATTGCGACGACCCGGACGTCATTGCTGAATACAGCCGAATTCCGGCCTGCCGGGTGGTGGTCAATTCGCCGGCGCTGGCCGGCGGCATGGGCTTTTCGACCGATCTCGACCCGAGCTTCATGCTCGGCACCGGCACTTCGTCGGGCTCGATCGTGTCCGACAATGTCACCGCCCTGCACCTTATAAACATCAAACGGATCGCCTATGAGTCGCGCCCCTGGCGGGATCTCTATGACGTCTACGGAGAGTAACAATGGCCAAGAACCTCACGATCCGCGCGCTCCTGCAGATCGACCGGCTGCAGCCGAAAATGGCCGCCTATACGGGCGCGACGGTGCAAGGCTCGATCCCGCTGGCGGGCGATACGATCCTGCTTGGCGAACTGGCCCCCGGCAACGAGGTGTTCACCCTGGTCGATATCGCGCTGAAGGCAAGCCGCGTCGAAGCAACCAGCCAGATCGTTGAACGGGAGTTCGGTTTTTTCATTCTGCGCTCGCCGATAAATACGGAAGTCTCGGCGGCGCGCGAGGCGATCCTTGCGGAACTCGGCATGAGTCTCAGCGACCGATTGAAGCCGCGGGTCGAATCCACCCAGATCATCAACTCGGTCGAGCCCTATCAGGCGCAGCTTCTCAACAAGTGGTCGGCAGGCTCCCTCGTGGTGCCGGGGCAGACCCTCGGCATCCTGGAATGTGCGCCCGCCGCCTACGTGGCGATGGCGGCCAACGAAGCGGAAAAGGCCGCCAATATCGACATTATCGCGGTGCGCACGGTCGGGCGCTATGGCCGCTTCTTCATGTCCGGCACGGAGTCTTCTGTCGAAGCTGCGATGGACGCCGCCACCGACGCTATCAACGCGGTCGACGGGGTTGAGGGTGCGTAATGGCGACTGGCCCGTATTTCTCGCACCGTCCACGGTCTGCGTCGTGCGCAGGCATCCACTCCGCAAGGAGCGGTCCGAAAAGCGTAGTGGGACTACGGTTGAGGAGCGCGACGCTGCGGGACGGGCGCCTGCGCGCGACCCTTCGGGCGGTGTCGTGCCGCCATCATGGTGCGTTGAGCCACTTGCCCGATGTCCCACATCGCGCAGCGCGGCTCTCCTGCCCTGATGGCGGC
>JAJFHL010000349.1 GCA_021775615.1 Hyphomicrobiales bacterium | reverse complement strand
GCGACGGCGGCTTCAGCTTCGGCGTCTATACAGCGGTGGAAGTGCCACAGGAGGTCGGCATTGAAGAAGGCGCTCTTTCTGTTGGCCCGATCTTCGAGGTGGAACTGGGACCCGTCAGTTTCGTCGGCAACGCTTTCGTCGAAGCGCCGTTCGAAAACGACGTTGATCCGGGCTTTGCCTATGCGGCGCAGGTCTCGACGTCCCTCAGCGATAGCGTTGCCGTTGGGTTTGAAGCGTTCGGTGACATCGAAGAGGCCTTTGGAGACGCCGTGCCCTTTGAAGAGCAGTCGCATTTCATCGGGCCGGCGATTTATTTTGAGGCGGACCTCGGCCACCATGTGCTGGAGCCGAGAGTGGCGGTGCTGTTCGGGCTGACCGAGGAAACGCCGGACGCGGTTCTTTCGTTCAATCTCGAAATTCAGTTCGGGAGCTCTGATTCAGACAATTAGACCCTTTCTTCTTCTTACTTCTTCTTGCGGAAACGCTTGATGACGCCAAATCGGTTCGCTCGGCAAGAGCAGCCTGCGTCCGGTTGGACGCAGATAAGCTGCTCGTGCTTAGTGAAATAGATCAAATACACTACGCTTAACCGGGATCGGTTAAGCGTAGTTTGATCTATGTGCGGTGCGCAGTTCGATGTGGTGCATCGGGCAAGCGCCGCAACGCTGACGACGGGCCGATTTGACCCACTGAAGGCTCAGGTTTTCACGCCCACTGACCGCGTTACGGCCCACTTGTGGTCAAGCCAGACCACGGCGTGAACCGTGCCTTGTCAGCAAACGTGAAAACCCGGTCAAGTGATTCCGTAAGAAGAAAGGGTCTAGGACAAGATCGAAGCGAGATCGATCACGTCTTGAGACCACCCCCGAACCGCTGGTGATAGGCCGGCGACGGCTCACGGATCGTGCCGCTATAGGTCTCCATCAGTCCGGTGACGTGGGCGTCGGCGTGCTCGGCGATTGCGCCGTAGAGCCCGGCACACAGGTCGCGGGCGGTGCTGCCGGCCCAGCCGTCGGGCAGGAGGTCGTGCGGCAGTTGCGGATCCTTCAACAGGATCCTCCGGTAGTCGTGGATCAACAACGTCCGCAGCACGAACGCATCCAGCTCGCTCAACTGAGAAAGTGAGTCCGGATTTTCCTGCAACGGCCTGAAACTGCGCGCGAAACGCTCGTAGTCCGCATTCAGTGCCTTTAGGGTCCAGGCGTCCTCGGCGACAGTGCGGATGGTGCTCTCGGCCACGAACGGTGCTGCCTCGGCGCGAAACACGATAACGTCGTCCTTGACCCCGAGACCTGTGAGGACCTTTTCGACCACCACATCATCCGCGGTGGGGTGGGCAAGGATGGTCGGGCTGATCTGGCCAAAGCCGAGCCACTTCAGTTCGCGCCGCAGGCTCTGGCGGCGGTTCTGGGAAATTTGCGGCAGCATCTGCACAAGGCGCCATCGCCCGTCCCAATCCGGAGAGTTTGCGGCGTATATGCGCCTGTCGGCTTCGGCGAAGGTTTCAAGACCGGTTGGTGTGATCGTGTAGTAGGCGCGTCGGCCTTTGGGCTGTGCGTCAAGCCAGCCCTCGCGCGCCAGGCGGTAAACACCGGTGCGCACCAGCCGCTCCGAAATTCCGAAGGGCCGGGCCAGAGCAATCAGGCTGCCGAGCCAGATATTGCCGCCGCGGGGCAGGATGGAATCGCCGAAAACCGTGATGATCAGAGAGTTCGCATGCAATTCGAGCGTGGAAACCAGGTCTCGAACCGGTTTTGCGAGGGTAACGGGGGCTTCCATCTAGGCGGCCCCGGACTACCGCTTGTCGACGATGCGTTGCGCCTTGCCTTCGGAGCGCGCGACGCTGCCGGGCTCATGGACATCGACGTCGATGGTAACTCCGATCAGCTCCTTGACCGACTGCTTGAGCGCTTCGCCTGCCGCCGCCGCGTCGCCGGTGCCGGGCTCGGCCTCGACATGGGCCTTGAGCCCATCGAGGTTGCCCTGCTTGAAAAGCTCAAGCTGGTAGTGCGGCGAGAGGCCCGGGGTTTTGATCACCAGTTCCTCGATCTGGGTCGGGAACAGGTTGACGCCGCGGATGATCAGCATGTCGTCGGACCGGCCGGTGACCTTTTGCATGCGCCGCATGGTGCGCGCGGTGCCCGGCAGCAGCCGTGTCAGGTCGCGGGTGCGGTAGCGCACGATCGGCATGGCTTCCTTGGAGAGCGTGGTGAACACCAGTTCGCCGACTTCGCCGTCGGCGACGGGGTTCCCGGTGTCCGGATCGACGACCTCGGGATAAAAGTGGTCTTCCCACAGATGCAGGCCATCTTTTGTTTCCACACATTCATTTGCGACACCCGGACCGATGATCTCCGACAGTCCGTAAATGTCGACGGCGTGCATGTCCGCGCGGTCCTCGATGGCGGCGCGGATTTCGTTGGTCCAGGGCTCCGCCCCGTGGATGCCGATCTCAAGGCTGGTGGCCTTCGGGTCGACGCCCTGACGGTCCATCTCATCGAGCAGGTTCAAGAGGTAAGACGGCGTCACCATGATGACCCGGGGCTTGAAATCCTCGATCAGCTGAATCTGCCGGGCGGTCATGCCGCCGGACACCGGGATGACAGTGCAGCCGAGACGCTCGGCGCCGTAATGGGCGCCAAGCCCGCCGGTGAATAGCCCATAGCCATAGGCAACGTGGACCATGTCGCCGGGTCGGGCCCCCGCGGCGCGCATCGAGCGCGCAACCACTTCGGCCCAGACGTCTACGTCGTTCTTGGTATAACCGACAACGGTGGGCTTGCCGGTCGTGCCGCTCGAGGCGTGGACGCGCAGAACCTGTTCCCGAGGCACCGCGAACATGCCGAAGGGATAGTTCTGGCGCAGATCCTCCTTGGCGGTGAAGGGAAACCTGGCGAGGTCTTCGAGGGTCTTCACCTCAGCCGGGTGGGCGCCCTCCGCGTCGAACGCCTTGCGGTAATGGTCGACATTTTCATTAGCGTTCGACAGCGTCTTCTTGAGACGCTCCAACTGGACCGCGGAAATCTCGTCGCGGCTCGCCATCTCCAGCGGGTCCATCAGTTCCCTGGGGCAGGCGTAGTCGGATCCCGGGTTCAATGCCATGTTTTGCCTCCCTAGCCGGACACCGGTTCGGCGACCTCGCCGCGCACGGTGCGCGACTTGCCACGGAACTGGGCCACCACTTCACCCGCCTCGTTGAGGACTTCCACGTCGTAGATGCCGTTGCGGCCTTCGAGATAGATCTCACGGCCCCGCGCGGTCAGTGTGTCACCGAGCCGTGCAGGCCTGAGGAAGGAGATGTCCGCGGAGGCGGCGACCGAAACCTTGTTGTGCGAGTTGCAGGCGAACGCGAATGTGCTGTCGGCCAGTGTGAAGATGTGCCCGCCGTGACAGGTGCCGTGGCCGTTCAGCATGTCTTCGCGCACGGTCATGGTCATTTCGGCTTTGCCCGGCGACACGGGGCCGAGCATCATGCCCATCGATCGCGAGGTTACATCGCGATCATACATGGCCCTGGCGCTGCGTTCCGCCGTTGTCTGGGCGTCCTGCGCCGCCGTGTCTGTGTCAAATGCTTCGCTCATCCCGCCTCACCCTGGCCGCCAACGGTAAAGTGATACAAGTGTTTTTGGCGGCGGACAAGTTACTGTATCGCTTTGCTGTTTTCAGGAAAACAGCCTGCACGGTGATAATGTGATACAGATTTTGATTGAAAAGTCAAAAAAGTGTGTCATATTAACGTTCGAAGCTTGAGAACTGCAATTTTCAGGGGTGCAGACCATGACGCAGACGGTAGCCGAGCCTGAGCACTTGCGTAGCGCGTTCGATGCCTATGTGGCCGACGAAAAGAAGATCGAGCCCAAGGACTGGATGCCCGATACCTATCGCAGAACGCTGATCAGGCAGATCTCGCAGCACGCCCATTCTGAAATCATCGGCATGCAGCCGGAAGGCAACTGGATCACCCGGGCGCCGAGCCTGCGGCGCAAGGTCGGCTTGATGGCCAAGGTGCAGGACGAGGCGGGGCACGGGCTCTATCTCTACAGCGCCGCGGAAACCCTTGGCGTGTCGCGCGACCAGATGGACGCGGACCTGATGAGCGGTAAGGCCAAGTATTCTTCCATCTTCAACTACCCGACCCTGACCTGGGCCGACATCGGCGCCATCGGGTGGCTGGTCGACGGCGCCGCGATCACCAATCAGATCCCGATCTGCCGCTGTTCCTACGGACCTTACGCCCGCGCCATGATCCGCATCTGCAAGGAAGAAAGCTTCCACCAGCGCCAGGGCTACGAGATCATGATGAAGCTGTGCCAGGGTACCGAAGAACAAAAGCGCATGGCGCAGGACGCCCTGAACCGGTGGTGGTGGCCCTCGGTCATGATGTTCGGTCCGAGCGATGCGGACTCGCCCCATTCGGCGCAGAACATGGCCTGGCGGATCAAGCGTTTCTCCAATGACGAACTGCGCCAGCGGTTCATCGACATGACCGTGAAACAGGCGGACTATCTCGGCCTGACATTCCCCGACCCGGACCTCAAGTGGAACGAGGAGCGCGGCCATTACGACATCGGCGAAATCGACTGGGACGAGTTCTGGACGGTGGTCAAGGGCAACGGACCGTGCAACCGCCAGCGCATGGCGCACCGCACCCGCGCCCATGACGAGGGCACCTGGGTCCGTGAAGCGGCGACCGCTTTTGCCGACAAACAGCGCGCCCGGCAGCAACAGGCCGCGGCCTAGTCCCCCAAGGAGTTTTGACATGAGCGCAGAGAAGAGCTGGCCGCTATACGAGGTCTTCATCCGGTCGAAACAGGGGCTGGCGCATCAGCATGCCGGCAGCCTGCATGCGGCCGATCCGCAGATGGCGCTGGAGAACGCGCGCGACGTCTATACCCGGCGCGGCGAGGGCCTCAGCGTCTGGGTGGTGCCGTCCGATGCGATCACCGCCTCGTCTCCCGACGACAAGGGCGTCATGTTCGACCCCGCCGATTCGAAAGTCTACCGCCACCCGACATTCTACGACGTGCCCGACGAGGTCGAGTGCCTGTAGCGGCCTTGCAAGAACGGAAATCGAAAATGACTGCAGCGGTAGCCAGAAATGACCAGGCTCTGAGCCAGCAAGACGCGTTGTACGACTATTGCCTGCGGCTCGGCGACAATGCGCTGATCCTCGGCCAGAGGGTCGCGGAGTGGACCTCCAACGCGCCGACGGTCGAACTCGACATCGCGCTCGGCAACCAGGCTCTCGATCTGTTCGGTCAGGCGCGCATGCTGCTCGACTATGCGGGCCGGGTCGAGGGCAAGGGACGCTCGGAGGACGACATCGCCTTCCTGCGCGACGTGCTCGACTTCCGCAACGTGCTGCTGGTGGAACAGCCGAACGGCGATTTCGGTCAGACGGTCGTGCGCCAGTTTCTCTACGCCACCTTTGCAAGTGCGCTCTATGAGGGCCTGTCGCAGTCCAAAGACGAAGAGTTGAGCGGCATCGCCCAGAAGGCGGTGAAGGAAATGGCCTATCACGCCCGCCACAATGGCGAGTGGGTGGTGCGCCTCGGCGACGGCACGGAAGAGAGCCATGCCAGGGTCCAGGCCGGTCTCGATGCACTGTGGCCCTATGTGCACGAGGTGTTCGAGGCGGACGAGATCGATCTGGCGATGGCCGAGGCGGGCATCGGCGTCGATCCGGCCTCACTCAAGGACGCCTGGCTTGCCGAGGTGACCGCGGTGATTGAACGGGCAACCCTGACGCTGCCGGAAACCGACTGGCACCCCGACGGCGGCAAGCGAGGGCATCACTCTGAACATCTCGGTTTCATTCTGGCCGATCTGCAGTTCCTTCAAAGGACATATCCGGGGGCGCAGTGGTGATGGCCGAGGCCGCTCACAGGAGCCAGGACGAAGATGCGGTCTGGCGTGCCCTCGAAGAGGTCAAGGATCCGGAAATCCCGGTTCTGAGTGTCCTCAACCTGGGCGTAGTGCGGGCCGTCGAGTTTTCTGACGATGATCTCGAAGTCACCATCACGCCGACCTATTCAGGCTGTCCGGCCATGGACATGATCGAGGCTGAAATCAAGGAAAGCCTGGCCCGCGCGGGCTATCCGGACGCGTCGGTCAAAACGGTCCTGTCGCCGCCCTGGACAACCGACTGGATCGACGAGGACGGCCGCGCCAAGCTGCTCGAGTTCGGCATCGCGCCGCCGCAGAAGGCAACGGCGAACAAGCGGGCCCTCTTCAGCGCGCCGCCGGAGGTCGCCTGTCCGCAATGTGGTTCCGAGAACACCGAAATGGTGTCGGAATTCGGCTCAACCGCCTGCAAGGCGCTTTACAAATGTGGTGATTGTCTTGAACCTTTCGATTACTTCAAGTGCCTCTGACATGACGGCCGAGGCTCGGCCGTCCGGAGCGCCCAGGTTTCATGCCCTCAAGGTCGCGGATGTCCGCAAGGAAACCGACGAAGCCACCTCCATATGCTTCGAGGTGCCGGCGGACCTTGCAAATGAATACCGTTTCATCCAGGGCCAGTACCTGACCCTCAAGGCGCAGATCAATGGGGAAGAACTGCGCCGGCCTTATTCGGTCTGTTCCGGTCTCGACGAAGGCGAATTGCGGGTCGCCGTAAAGCAACTTCCCGGCGGCCGGTTCTCCGGTTATGTCAACGGTGAGGTGGCGCCCGGCGACGTGATCGACGTCATGACGCCCATGGGCAATTTCCACGTGGCGCTCGAGCCGAGCGCGGCGCGCCATTACGTTGGTATCGCCGGCGGCAGCGGCATCACGCCCTTCATGTCGATCATCAAGACGGTGCTTGCCCGCGAGCCTGGCGCCGAGTTCACGCTGTTCTACGGCAACCGCGGCTTCGATACGATCATGTTCCGCGAGGCCCTGGCCGATCTGAAGGATGTCTATCTCGGTCGGCTGCGGGTGTTCCACGTTTTGAGCGACGATATCCCCGAGCTGCCGCTTTTCGGCGGACTGCTCGACGAGGCGAAGATCCGCGATCTCAGCACGCATCTGATCGATGTCGGGTCCATCGACCATTTCTTCATCTGCGGGCCCGGCCCGATGATGGAAGCGGCCAAGACGGTCCTGAAAGATCTTGGCGTCGACGATGCCAGGGTGAAGCTGGAAGTCTTCGGAACCCCGGCGCCGCATGCCGGCGCCCTGCGCTCGTCAGAACCTCAGGTTATCGATGGGCGCTCAAGCGATGTTACGATTGTCCTCAACGGTAACCGCACCAAGATAAGCGTACCTTATGAGGGCGTGCCGGTGCTTGACGCCGCGCTCGACCGCAAGCTCGATCTGCCCTTCGCCTGCAAGGGCGGCGTGTGCTGCACCTGCAAGGCAAAACTGGTTGAGGGCGAGGTGCGCATGGACATCAACTACGGCCTCGAGCCGGATGAGATCGAGGCCGGCTACATCCTCACCTGCCAGTCGCATCCCCTGACCGAAACCCTGGTGGTGGACTACGACGACCGCTGAGGAAGTCCATCAAGCGATCGCAACAAATCGCTGAACGCCTTCGCGATCCGGGGGCGTAATCACGTCATGGCTCTTCAGCGAATGGCTCCGTCTGAAGCGCGGTGTGGTGCCGAGCATCGCTTTTGAAGATATGAACTTTTGCATCTGTGTCTGTGTTTTTTCGGTGCAAAGCGGCACGGATTGCGGTTCAATTGATTTTGTTTTTCTGATCCATTGAGTTGAAAAAGAATATTTTTCAAAACCTGTTTTCTCTGACAAGGTCACAGAGAGACGGGGCCAAACGCCCACTACGACAAACATTCACGAGTTAGAGGGCCCCAGAAATGACAATTGAAAAAGTCGATACGCTTGTTGTTGGCGGCGGCCAGGCCGGTGTGGCCATGAGCGAGCACCTGAGCAACAACGGCGTGCCTCATCTCGTTCTGGAGCGCGACCGAATTGCCGAACGCTGGCGTACGGGAAGATGGGATAGTCTGGTTGCCAACGGCCCGGCCTGGCATGACCGGTTTCCGGGACTGGAGTTTACCGATACCGATCCCGATGC
>JAJFHL010000348.1 GCA_021775615.1 Hyphomicrobiales bacterium | reverse complement strand
CTTCGGCGAGGCGCTTTCCGCCCGTCGCGAGCACACCGCCACCTGCACTTCGCCACCTGTACCAGGGGATCACCTATATGGCCGCCAAGACCACCAGCCCGAAGGCTCTCAAGAAATCGCTTATGGACGAGGGCGTGCTCTATGTCCTGCCGAGCTATGTCGACATGCACGGCGTCTCCAAGTCGAAGATGGTGCCGATCGAGCATCTTGAGCGCGCCCTGGGCGGCTCGGAGCTTTGCACCGGGGCGGCGCTTGATGGCGTGCCCCAGGATGTCAGCGACGAAGAGGTCGCCGCCCATCCCGATCCCGCATCCTGCATCGTCCAGCCGTGGCAGCCCGACGTTGCCTGGTTCGCGTCGGACCTGTGGAGCGAGGGCAAGCCGTTCGAGCCGTGCAGCCGCAACATCCTGAAGCGCGTCACCGCAAAGGCCGCCGCCATGGGCTACGGCATGAACATGGGCGTCGAAGCCGAGTTCTTCGTCTTCGAGGACGACGACGAGGGCGGCTACCGGCCGATCTCACCGCGCCATCATCTCGACAAGCCCGCCTATGACGTGACGCGCCTGCTCGACAATCTGCACTGGATCGGCGATCTGGTCCAGGCGATGAACTCGCTCGGATGGGACGTCTACTCGTTCGACCATGAAGACGGCATCGGCCAGTTCGAGATCGACTTCGCCTATGACGACGTGCTCACCATGGCCGACCGCTTCGTCTTCTTCCGCCGCATGGCCGGCGAGATTGCCGGCCAGTATGGCGGCTTCGCCAGTTTCATGCCCAAGCCCTATGGCGACCGGGCAGGCTCCGGCGCGCACTTCAACATGTCGTTCTACGATCTCAAATCGGGCAAGAACCTTTTCGACAACAAGAAGGACCCGCGCGGCTGCAATCTGTCGAAGCTCGGCTATCAGTTCACCGCCGGTGTGCTGCGCCACCTGCCCGCAATCTGCGCCGTCGTCGCGCCGACCGTCAACAGCTACAAGCGGCTCATCCTGAAGGGGTCCAACTCGGGCTTCACCTGGGCGCCGATCTTCCAGTGCTACGGCGACAACAACCGTACCAACACCCTGCGCATCCCGATGGGCGGCGGACGGGTCGAACTGCGCGCCGCCGACAGCGCCTGCAATCCCTATATGGGCGCCGCCCTGGTTCTGGCCGCCGGCCTCGAAGGCATCGAGCAGGACCTCGACCCCGGCGACCCGCACACCGAAAACATGTATCTCAAGAGCGAAGACGAGCTCAAAAAGCTGGGCATCTCCATGCTGCCCCGCACCCTGGGCGAAGCAATCGACGCCTTCGCCGAAAGCGACCTGGCGCGTCAGGTGTTCGGCCAGAAGATGTTCGACACCTGGCTCGACTACAAGCGCCAGGAGTGGATGCACTATCTCAATCACATCTCCGACTGGGAAGTGAACCGCTACCTCAAGTTCTATTGAGTGCACCTTTCGGCTGAAACCAGCCGGCAAACTCTACACATCCGCCGCTCCGTGCCCGGCACGGCGCCCGTTCGCTTGTGCGGTCTGCACAAGCGGCCGAGCCGCAAGGCACCCCCACGCCATTGCAACCACGGCCTTTGCCCGCCGGACGGCGAGCGACCGCGCAACTATTGAAACACGATGCCGCGCCGCCAGAAACATTCCTGAAACATTGCCTCCCTACATCCGCTTCACAGTTCAAACAGCAAAATCAAAGAACTTGGAGATCGAGCAATGAACACGGCAACGGCAAGCCAGACATACCACCGCGAAGGCGGAACGCTGCGCGACGCCTTTGCCGCCGTGATGCGGATGATGGCGCAGGCCGCTCACCGTCGCAGGGCCCGGCGCATCGCGTCGGCAAGCCTGCGCGGTCTGAGCGACATGGCGCTCAAGGACATCGGCATGCATCGCACGGAAATCGGCTCGGTCGTTCATGGCACAGCGAATGAGAGGAAACGGTCCAATGAAAGCGCATGACATCGCCGGAACGCGCCTGTTCTACCGCCAGGCCGGCGCCGGCACGCCGGTTGTCCTGCTGCACGGTTCAGCAAGCTCTGGCGCCCAGTGGAAGGAAACCATCGACCATCTGCGCACCCGTCACCGGGTGATCACGCCGGATCTGCCCGGTTATGGCGGCTCCGAGGTTGATCCCGACCGCCCCGTCGATTCCTTCGACACGGATGCCCAGGCCATCATCGACCTGATCGAACAGATCGGCGGCCCGGTTCATCTGGTCGGTCATTCCTTCGGCGCTTCCGTCGCCATCAAGGTGGCGATGACGGCCGGACATCTGGTTCGCAGCCTGACCATCTTCGAGCCGGCCCTGTTCCATCTGCTGCGCGACGGCGACGCCAAGGACCAGGCAATCCACCGCGAGATCGCGCTCGTTGAAGGCCTGCTGGCCGCCAGCGTCCAGGACGATGACGCCGCCGCCGGGATGGCCCAGTTCATTGATTTCTGGAACGGCGAGGGCACCTGGGATCGGCTGACCCCGAACGTGCAGGATATGTATGCCGCCGAAGCCGGGCACGTGCTGCGCGACTTTGCCGCCGGCGCGAAAGAGACCTGGGGGCTGCAAGAGGCCGAGCGGATCGACTGCCCGACATTTGCCTATCTGGGTCTTGAGTCCCAGGCCGTGTCGCAGCGCACCACAGAGATCATGGCCGAGGCCATCCCCAACGCCTCTCTCACCATGGTGGCCGACGCCGATCACATGGCGCCGATGACGCACGCCCACGTCCTGGCTCCTGCCTTGAAGCGGCATTTCGAGGCCGCCGAGACCGCGGAGCGGAATATGGCGGCTTATTCGGCGAGGCAGGCCGCCTGAGCGTTGAAGACCAACAGAACTTAAAAAAATCGAGCGAGAAGACATTCAATGACCACCACGCCCATGAATCCTGAAACAATCGTGCTCCATGCCGGCCACCGCGCCGACCCCGCCACCGGCGCGGTTGCGGTTCCGATCCACCAGACCGTGTCCTATCAGTTCGATTCGACCGATCATGCCGCCAACCTGTTCAGCCTGTCGGAGATCGGCAACATCTACACCCGCGTCGGCAACCCGACCAATGCGGTGCTGGAAGAGCGCATGACGGCCCTTGAAGGCGGGGTCGCGGCGCTTGCCGTCGGCTCCGGCCAGGCCGCCGTCACCATGGCGCTCCAGAACATCGCCCATGCCGGCGACAACATCGTCAGCTCAACCGATCTTTACGGCGGCAGCTGGAACGCCTTCGCCAACACCTTCAAGGCCATGGGCATCGAAGTCCGCTTCGTCGACCCGGAGGACCCGGAAAACTTCTGGCGCGCCGCCGATGAGCGGACCCGGGCGTTCTTCGCAGAAACCCTGCCCAATCCGAAACTGCACGTCTTCCCGATCGCCGAAGTTGCGGCCATCGGCAACGAAATGGGCATCCCGCTCATTGTCGACAACACGGCGGCCCCGGTGATCTGCCGGCCGTTCGATCACGGCGCCCATGTGGTTGTCTACTCGACCACCAAGTACATCGGCGGTCACGGCACGTCCATCGGCGGCGTCATCATCGATGGCGGAACCTTCGACTGGGAGGGCAATGCCGAGCGTTTCCCGATGTTGAACCAGCCCGATCCGAGCTATCACGGTGCGGTGTGGACGCAAGCCGTCAAGCCGCTCGGACCGATCGCCTACATCCTGAAGGCCCGTGTCACACTCTTGCGCGATCTCGGCTTTTGCGCCTCGCCGTTCAACTCGTTCCAGTTCATTCAGGGGCTCGAGACCCTGCCCCTGCGCATGCGCGAACACTGCCGCAACGCCAAATGGGTGGCCGACTATCTGCGCGAGCATCCCATGATCGAACGGGTGATCTATCCGGGCGAGTTCACCGGACTGCAGCGTGAGCGTGCCGAGAAGTATCTCACCAACGGCTTTGGCGGTCTGGTTGGCTTCGAGCTGGCCGGCGGCGCCGAGGCAGGCCGCGACTTCATCGATGCGCTCGAGCTCTTCTATCATGTCGCCAATATCGGCGATGCCCGGTCGCTGGCCATTCATCCGGCGACCACCACCCACCAGCAACTCGGTCCCGAACAGCAGCTGGCGACCGGCGTGACCCCTGGTTATGTGCGTCTCTCGGTAGGCATCGAACACATCGATGACATCATTGCCGATCTTGACCGTGCACTGGCCAGTGTGGCCCCCGCGGTAATAGCCGCGTAACGCGTCAGCTAGAGTGGGGGCGGTGTAGCCATGAGCACCGCCCCCGTCTCGTTTCCAATGTGAACCGACTCCCATGTGAACCGACGGACCCGACAGCGATGATCATCTCTTTGCCCCGCGACCTGCCTGCCGCACGCTTCCTGCGGGACGAGGGCCTCGTGGTCATCGATGACGACAACCCCGTGCTGCCCATGCTGCGGCCCCTGCGTGTCGCGCTGGTCAACCTGATGCCCAACAAGCCGGCGACCGAGCTACAGTTCGCGCGGCTTCTGGCGCACGCCCCGTTTCCGGTCCAAATCACCTTCGTGCACCCTGCCGGCCACGCCTCGCGCAGCACCTCCGCGGTGCATCTCGAACGCTACTACCGCACCATCCCCGACATCCTCGACGACACCTTCGACGGCCTCGTCGTCACCGGCGCGCCGGTCGAGCATCTTGACTTCGAGGATGTCGATTACTGGCGCGAGATCGAGCTGCTGCTCGAGTGGGCCGACACCAATGTGGCGCGCTCTCTGTTCGTCTGCTGGGCCGCCCAGGCGGCGCTTTACGTCCGCCATGGCATCGGCACGTCAACGCTCAACCAAAAGGCGTTCGGCGTTCACGAGCAAACGGTGCACGCCCCTGAACGCGCCGCTGTCTGGGGCCTTGGCCTGCGCTTCGCGACACCGGTATCGCGCCACACCGACGTCAGCGAGGGCGATGTCGCGCGCCACGAATCTCTGGAAATTCTGGCTTCTTCCGGTGAATCCGGCCTCTGCCTCGTCGAAGACAAGCACCGCGGCGCTCTGATGATGTTCAATCATCTCGAATACGACACCATGAGCCTTGATGGCGAATACCATCGCGACCTCAAGCATTGCCACGATATGGCCGTTCCGGCGCATTACTACCCGTCTGACGACCCCAAGCGCCTGCCGATCAACCGCTGGGCGCCGGCGGCGCAGCGGTTTTTCTCGAACTGGGTCGTTGACATGGCCGAGGCCAGGCGCTATTTCGCAGCGCTTGAACGAGACAGGAACGTGATTTTGTTCGAGGCTGGCTGAAGCTGGCGTCGGACCTCGGTTCCAGGACGGGGCGAATGCCCCATTGACAACCCATGGCGGATCGATATCACTAGTTCGATGCGATTGGGGTCACGCTGGTGCGGGCGTCAATGGCGGGCCGCCGGTGCCCGATGGCGGATATAGGGCAGCCGTGGCGATGCCCGGAGGCCAGGTGAACGGTTGATGAATTTCGTATTTGTGCACGGACTGATCGGCGAACCGTCGAATTGGGACCTTGTTGTCGAGCCGATATCCGCCCGGGGTATCAGATGTATCGTTCCCGAGATCCCCTATTTCGATGAGGCCACCTGCCAGATCGAAGATTTTTCCGAACAGGTTTGGGCCAATCTGCCGAAGGACGCGGTGACGCCGAACTCGGTCATCGTCGGCAATTCCATCGGCTGTTCGATCGCGCTCTACCTTGCCGACCGCTTTGCGTCCGCCTATCTGGTGGCGCCGTTCACCAAGATGTATTCCTACACGCTGCCGCGCTCGGACTCGAACATCGCCGGCCTCATGAAGAGCCTGGTGCATGATCCGACCCGGCTGCGCGAAAACGAAGTCGCCAAACACGTGCAGCGCTACCGTGCTCTGCTCGACGCCAAGGGCCGCAAGCACCATTTGCGCAAGCTGCGCAACATCAAGGCGGCGGCCGAAAGCTTCGACCATGCCGGCCTCTACGAAGCCCGCCAGGACAGGATCCACATGGTCTATGCCGGCAATGACGAAGTCAGCCCGCCGTCGACCTTCTTGCAGATGAAGCGCGATTTCCCGCGCATGACCCTGCATGAAGTGCCAGATTGCGGCCACGCGGTGCCCATGGAGCAGCCCGGCCTGCTGGCGGAAATCCTGCTGCAGGCGGCGCCCACGGCCTCCAACGAAGACCATCCGGCACAAGCCATCCCGGCAGAGTAATCGTTGTTCTTCAAGGCTGGTAGGGGAGGTGGGATTCGAACCCACGACCTGCCGTTTATCTGACGCTACGGGGTATAAACCCGCTGCTCTACCACTGAGCTACTCCCCCTTTCCGAACACATGGATGCGCCGGCGTCTGAAACGCCGGTCAGCCGGGTATTCGGAAGGGTGTCAGTCGGTTGGTCATGGTGGTCACGAGATAGGACTGACCTGCAGCGATGTCAAGCGGGACTGTTTATGGCATGCCGTGCCGGTCAAGCGCCGCTTTCGCAGGAGCGGCGCATACCGGAACAAGAAACGGGTCGAAGGCGGGCCTTCGCAAAGCTAGATGGTGACGGCCTGTAACCCATACCCAGCGAGCCGCCGCTATGATCGATCTCCGCTTCCTGCCCCTTGCCACTGAAACCGTGCGGGCCCTTCAGTCCGGCGGCCCCGACGCCAACGGTCAGGCGCCCGAGCGCCATATCTCCGATGGCCCGGGCAATCCCTGCCGCCATTGCCTCATCGAGATCGCCGCGGGCGCGCCCTATCTCATTCTCGCCCACCGGCCGTTTCCGCGGCCCCAGCCCTATGCCGAACAGGGCCCGATCTTTCTCCATGCCGAACCTTGTGCGGCCTATACGGACACGGCCGGCGTGCCGGAGATGTTCCTGGAGTGGCAACAGCTGTTGATCCGCGGCTATGGCGCCGACGACCGCATCGTCTATGGCACCGGTGAGGTGGTCGAGACCGTGCGCATGGCCGAGGCCGCGCAGGAGATGTTTGAGCGGCCGGACGTCGCCTACATCCACGTCCGCTCCGCCTCGAACAACTGTTTCCAGTGCCGGATTGAACGCGCAGCCGGTTAAATCGACCCATTGCCTCCCTGAAACAATTGAAACAAAAAGCCGCTTTTTCTGAAAACCTGCAGAAACGGGGGCTTGCTATCTCTGTTCTGGCCGACGGGAACAACCCCGCCGGACAGGCGAAACGGAGATAAGACGATGACCGGCCGCAGGGACAATCAGGACACCACGCAAGCGATCGCTCTGAACACCGAAGCCATGCCTCTGGCGGGCCGGTTGCAGACCTCGCTCATGCTCGGCGATCTGTTTGTGGCCGGTGTGAAACGGGCTCGTGCCCAAGTCAGCTCTCATTTCGCCGCGCGTGCGGGCACTGTGACAGCCAAGCGGCCGCCGGAACCATGCGGCGCTTGCTGACCCGAACTGCGCGCGGGGAGAGACAGTGGGACGAAAGCGGTGTGCCGTCGCAGGCGCGCCGCGATCCGCTGTTTGGGATCAATGGGATATGCGCCGTTGGGGCAGGCGGCAGCATCGAACGCGCAACAAAAAAACACATGGCAACCGCTGCACGATATGAATCGTCAAACGAAAACGCCGCAACAACCGGCTTCGCGGTCTTCGATCAGGACGACCGGCTTCTTGAACTGAACACCGCCTTGTTCGAAACCGCCGTCGTGGATCCGAACCAGCTGGTTGGAGAACCGCTCGCCGTCATCATCAAGCTGATGCTGCCCGATCTGGTGCAGTTCGATGGCGAGCCGGTCAAGAAGACCAAGGCCTTTGTTACCCGCATCGCCGAACGCTGGGCGCTGGCCGACGGCCGGCCGGTCGAGGTCGAAACCCGCGGCGGCCGGTGGAAGTTCTTCACCTGCCACCCACGGCCCGGCGGCGGCATCGCCTACATCTCCGCCGACATCACCCCGTTCAAGACCGACCAGCTGACCCTGCGCGAGAACGAAGAGCTCTTTCGCTGCCTGTCGCAAACCCATCCGCTGCCGATCTGGATGAACGACGCCCGCACCGGCGAGATCCTCTATGAAAGCCACAGCGGTTCAAAACTGATCGGCCGCGATTGGGATCCGGACACACCGCAGTTCATCACCGAGCATTATGTGCGCAAGTCGGACCGCCGCGAAGTGCTGCGTCTGCTGAAGGAGAACGACGGGCTGATCGAGGACCACGAGGTCCAGCTCAAAAAGGCCGACGGCACCGAGTTCTGGATTTCGGCGACCATGCGCATCAACACGTTCGAGGGACGCGATGTGGTGATCGCAGGTGTCCTCGATCTCTCCGAGCGCAAGGCGCGCGAGGAGGACCTCAAGGACGCCCGCGAGACCCTGAGCGATGCCATCGAATCCCTGTCGGAGGGATTCGCCCTTTATGATTCCGACGAGCGCCTCGTCATGTGCAACTCGCGCTACCGGGAGTTCCACGCCAGATGCGCCGACGTGATCGAAACGGGCGTTGAGTGGTCCAAGGTCATCGGCACCGCAATTGACCGCGGCCAGTATCCCGAAGCGCTGGGACGCGAGGAAGAATGGCTTGCCGAACACACCGACGAGCGCAACCAGTTCGGTGTCGCGCACGAGTATGAACTTGACGGCGACCGCTGGATGAAGGCGGTCACCACGTCTACCCGCGACGGTGGTTTTGTGGTTTCACGGGCCGATATTTCCGACCGCAAACGCCTCGCCCGCCAGCAGGCGGAGCGCACCGAGCAGCTTCGTTTTCTGATCGAACATCACCCCATGCCGGTGTGGATGAACGATGCCCGCGACGGCCAGATCATCTACGAAAGCCGTGTCACCAGAGAGCTGTTCAACCGCGACGTGGACGATGACACACCCGTCTTCGCGCGCGACTATTTCCAGCGCGATGAAGATTATCTCGAGGCTGGCCGCGTGCTGCACGCCGAAGGTGTGCTCAACGACTGGGAGCTGCCGCTCAAGAAGGCCGACGGCACGCCGGTGTGGGTGATCTGCAACGCCAAATTGACAGAATTCGACGGCCGCCCGGTAATTCTCGCCGGCATCGTCGACGTCACCCAGCGCCGCGAGCGCGAGCAGCATTTCAAGTTCCTGATCGAGAACCATCCCTCACCGGTGGCCCTGAGCGACGCCGAAACCGGACAGATCATCTATGAGAGTCCCGCCGGCGCCGAGCTGTTCGGCCGTGAATGGACCCCGGACCGCCCGCTGCAGGCCTACACCGTCTACGCCCGCCCCGAAGAGCGCGACGACATGGTGCGGCAGCTGCGCGCCGAGGGCGAAGTCAAGGACTTCCAGACTCAGTTGAAGCGCAATGACGCCACCTCTTTCTGGGCCTCGATCAACGCCCGCATGGCTGAGTTCGAGGGTCGGTCCGTGATCCTTGTCAACATTTCCGACCAGAGCGAAAGAATTGAGCGCGAGCAGGAGCTTGCACATGCCCGTGAAGTGATGAACGACGCCATCGAGTCGCTGGCCGAGGGGTTTGCGCTCTATGACGCGGATGACGGGCTGGTCATGTGCAACACCCGCTACAAGGAAATGCACCCGGCCTGCGCGGAACACCTGGTGCCGGGCATCAAGTGGCTCGACTTCCTGCGTATCGGCGCCGAGCGCGGCCAGTTCCCGCGCGCCATAGGCCGCATCGATGCATGGCTTGAAGAGCGCGCGCAGGACCGCCTGCATTACCGCCAGAACCACGAGTTCCAGCATGCCGACGGGCGCTGGTATTCTGTTTCGAACTGTCCGACCCGCCATGGCGGCGCCGTGGTGACCCGGGTCGACATCACCGAGCGCAAGCGCATGGAGGAGGAAGAGCGCGAACGCGACGCCCTGGTGCGTCAGGTGCTCAACGCCTGCCCGGTGCCGATACAGATGACGCGGCTCGACGGCACCGTTCTGTATCGCAGCCCGGCCACGGCCAAGCTGTTCGGCGAACCGCCGTCGTCAAAGTCCTATTACGCCGACGCCGGCACCCGCGAGCCTTACCTAAAAACCCTCATCGAACGCGGTACCGTGGAAGATTTCGAGACCCGTTTCGTGCGTGCAGACGGGACCGTTTTCTGGGGGTCGGTGTCCTCCAAGCTCATCGATTTCCAGGGCGAGCCGGTGATTGTTTCCAACACCGCCGATCTTACCGACCGCAAGGCGGTTGACGCCGAACTGGCGCACCAGAAAGAGGCGCTGCATCAGAGCGAGAAACTGAGCGCGCTCGGCGAGCTCCTGGCGGGCGTCGCCCACGAGCTCAACAATCCCTTGTCCATCGTCGTCGGCCAGGCGTTGCTTTTGAAGGAAACCGCCGCCGACGAAACCACCGCCGACCGCGCCGCCAAGATCGGCAACGCCGCCGACCGCTGCTCCCGTATCGTCAAGACCTTCCTCTCCATGGCGCGCCAGCAGCCAAGCGAGCTGAAGCGCATCGACATCAACGATGTGCTGGAAAGCTCCATGGAGGTCGCCGGCTACGGACTTCGCTCCTCCGACATCCACGTAAAGCTCAAGTTCATGGGCCAGCTGCCGCGGATTTACGCCGACGCCGATCAGCTCAATCAGGTCTTCATCAACCTGGTCGTCAATGCACAGCAGGCGCTCGAAGAGATCGATGGCGAACGGCGCCTGACGCTCAGCACCGATTATGACTCCGTGACAAACGAGATCGTGGTGAAGGTCACCGATAACGGCAGGGGTGTCCCCGAAGACATCCGCTCACGCATATTCGAACCATTTTTCACCACCAAGGAAGTCGGCAGCGGAACAGGTATCGGCTTGGCTTTCTGCCACCGCATCGTCGAGCGTCACGATGGCAAGATCTCCGTCATCTCCGACACCGGCGTCGGAACCACCTTCACGGTGCGCCTGCCTGCCGACCGGGCCACCGGCGAAGATGCGGTCGCGGAGGGCGCACTGGCGTCCACGGCGCCGGGTCTGTCGATCCTCGTGGTCGACGACGAGGACGATGTCGCGGAGCTTATTTCGGAGATTCTCTCCATCGACGGTCACACTGTCTCCAAGGCGAGTTCTGGGTTTGCCGCCCTGCGCATACTGAACACCAACCGTTTCGATATCATCTTGTCGGATCTCAAGATGCCGAACCTCGACGGACAGGGTCTGTTTGACGAACTGCGCGGCAGTGCGCCGGACCTGATCGGGCGACTGGCCTTCGTGACCGGCGACACCATAAGCCCCAAGGCGCGCGAGTTCCTGCGCGCGTCCGGGCGGCCTTACATCGAAAAACCGATACGACCTCAAGACCTTAGGGAGCTTGTGCACGGCTTGACAGAATAACCATCGAGGATGCAGGAGAATGAACGTTGCAGTTACAGAACGCACTTTCGGCAAGACGGGCGCGGGCCCGGGCACCCGAACCGGGCCGATTCAGATAAAGGCCAAAGACATGGACACGCGCCAGCATATTGTCGTTTGCGACGACGAGCCCGACATCCGTGAGACGGTCGGCGAGTATCTCGAACGCCAGGGCTACGAGATCTCTCTGGCCGAGAGCGGAGAGGCGCTGCGCGCCATCCTGGGTGAACGAAATGCTGACGCCGTGGTGCTCGACATCACCATGCCCGGCGAGGACGGACTCTCGATCGCACGCTCCCTGCGTGCCACAAGCGATGTCGCCATTGTCATGCTGACCGGTAATGCCGAAGTCGTCGACCGCATCATCGGACTGGAAATGGGGGCCGACGATTATCTGGCCAAGCCGGTCGATCTGCGCGAACTCCTGGCACGCTTGAAGGCGGTCCTGAGGCGCACCGGAAAACAGGGCGCCGCGGACACCGCGGAACAGGACGACGGACACACCATGATCCGGTTCGGCACCTGCCGGCTCGATCTCGAGGCCCACAAGCTGTTCGACGGAGACGGCCAGGAGGTGCAGATCACGGCCATGGAATACAGCCTGCTGAAAGTCTTCGCCGAGCATCCCAACCGTGTGCTCAACCGCGATCAGCTCCTCGAGCTGGCGCATGATCGAAGCTGGGATCCGTTCGACCGCAGCATCGACATCCGCATTTCGCGTCTGCGCAAGAAGATCGAGGCCGACGCCTCCAAGCCGCAGATCATCCGAACCGTACGCGGCATCGGATACCGGTTCTCGCCTGACGGCTCATAGGACGCGTTGCGTTTTACGTGATTAGGCGCCAGCCCATGTCCCCTGCCCAACCACCCCTGGGGTACCTTTGTCGGGTGGTTGGGCAGGGGGCGTGGGCCGGTGCAGATTGAACGCAACAAGTCAGCTCCGCGCCCGTCGCCACGGATTGATCCAGCGCAACGCCATGGCTCCCCGGCCGGGTCATTGTATGCGCTGAATTGATCACAGGGGCGAAGGGGACCCTCATGAGCGAGAACCGGTCGGAACCACTCAACGTTATTCCGCCGGCGCGCATTGCGCTGCTGGTCGAACAGGTCGGCGTCGCCAAGGTTGCGCTGCCGGCATACAAGATGCTGATTCTGGCGTTTCTCGCCGGCGTTTTCATCGCTTTGGGCGCGGTGTTCTACACCGTCGTCATCACCGGTTCCGAGCTTGGCTTCGGCCCCACCCGGCTGCTCGGCGGTCTTGCGTTTTCCATGGGCCTGGTTCTGATCGTTGTCGGCGGGGCGGAGCTGTTCACCGGCAACGCCCTGATCACCATGGCCTGGGCCGACCGCAAGGTGTCGACCCCGCAACTGCTGGCCAACTGGTTCCTCGTCTATATCGGCAACATGGCCGGTGCCGTGGCGGCGGCCTTCGCGGTGCATTCGTCCGGGGTCATTGCGATGGGAAACGGCGACGTGGCGGCAACCGTCGTGGCAATCGCCCGCGCCAAGGTTGCCCTGCCATACGATGAAGCGCTCATGCGCGGCGTTCTGTGCAATGTGCTGGTCTGCCTGGCGGTGTGGCTGTGCTTCGCCGCGCGCACGGTTCCCGGCAAGGTTTTTGCAATCTCCTTCCCGATCGCCGCATTCGTCACCCTCGGCTTCGAACATTCCGTCGCCAACATGTTCCTGATCCCCATCGGCATGCTGTCGGGCGCCACCGATGTGACGGTCGCCGGGCTGATCCACAATCTGGTGCCGGTCACAATCGGCAATATCATCGGCGGCGGCGGCCTTGTGGCGCTGGTCTACTGGCTGATCTATCTGCGCCCCGACGGCGACCGTTAGCGCCGGATCGTGCGTGTTTCAGGGGGGCCGGACACAAGCCTGCAAAAATCATTTGAACTTAAAGTGCCGCCATGGCGTCGAACCTTCGGGACCACATTGGGATGAAGGAAATTAGCCATGGCAAAAGGCACCGCGACGACCACCACACAGAAAACCGAAACGAAACCCTCTGAGCCGGCCGCCGCAGCTGTCCAGAGCGGCGCCGGAATTCCGGATGTATCCATGCTGGACGTGGACGCATTTGGCGCGTTGTATTCCGAGCTCGACCAGGCGTGGGCTCTCGAAGAGTTTGCCGGCGATCTCGTTGCCGGAACGAACGATGACGCACTTGCGTACACCGGCCCCGGCGAGGACGACGAAGTGCTTGATATTGGTGTCAACGGCTCAGCCGACGATCTCTTCGGCGGCACTCCGGCCACCACGGCAGACGGCAGCAGCGCCTTCGGGGCAAAACCGCAACCCCAGGCCGGCCTCTTCAATGGCGGGAACGGCTCCGACAGCATCATCGGCACCGAATTCCATGATGAGATTCACGGCTTTGGCGGCAATGACCTGATCTGGGGCCGCGGCGGAAACGACTTCATTTACGGCGGCGGTGGAAGCGACTTTCTCTGGGGCGAAGATGCAAATGACAAGATTTACGGCGGCCGCGGCAGTGACTACGTCGATGGCGGCAGTGGTCAGGACAGGCTGTTCGGCGAGCGCGGCAATGACGTTCTGGTTGGTCGAGATGGGAAAGACGAGCTCGACGGCGGCAGCGGAAATGACACCCTGCTGGGTGGAGACGACGACGATGCCCTGATCGGGGGGCTCGGTGACGACGAACTCCAGGGTGAAGATGGCAACGATCTTCTGATCAATGCCGAAGGTAATGACGAGCTGTTCGGCGGCGCCGGTGACGACCACCTGGTCTACCTGGCGGGCAAAAATTTCGTAGACCTCTACGATGGCGGCAGCGGCATCGACACGGTGCATTTCTCCGGGGCGGATACAGCGGTCACCGTCGCGCTGTGGAACACCCAGCACCAGTATACCGGACTGGGAATCGACAAATTCGTCGATGTCGAAAACGTGGTCGGTTCAGACTTTGACGACCACATAGCCGGCACCTCCGGAAACAACCGGCTGGAAGGCGGTGACGGAGCGGACACGATCGACGGCGGACCCGGCAACGATTATCTCGACGGCGGCGCCGACGACGATGTTCTGAGCGGTGGTACCGGCAACGATGCCTATGTCGGCGGCAGCGGATCCGATACCGCAAGCTTCAACGGAGCGGGCAACGGTATTGTCGTGGATCTCAGCCTGAACGGCCCGCAAAACACCGGTGAGGGGATCGACAGCTTCTCCAGCATCGAAAACGTTATTGGTTCCAGCCTGGCGGACTTCATCCATGGCAACGCCGCCGAAAACAATTTACGCGGCGGCGACGGTGATGACCTGATTTGGGGTGCAGGCGGAAACGACTATATCTTCGGCAACAATGGCAATGATTGGGTTTGGGGCGCTGAGGGAGACGACAGCCTCCACGGCGATCATGGCAGTGATGTCCTCACGGGCGGCGCGGGCAATGACGTGCTCGTCGGTGGATTTGGGTATACGCCGACGGATGACGGTGTCGCGGACGCCTTCGTTTTCAGTGCTCAAGGCCCGGTTGGCGACGATACCATTGTGGATTTCGAAGATGGTGTCGACACGGTGTTTGTTGAGGTTGGTGTCGGTGTCTCCGATTTCTCCGATCTCACCATAGCAAGCAACGAAGACGGCGACGCCGTAGCGTACTTCGCCGGCGGCCAATTCGGCGGTTCGATAACGTTCAATGACGTGAACTCCGCACAGATTGGAGCCGAGGACTTTTTCTTTTTCGTCTGATGCTGGTGACGTGGATGGCCCGAGCGCAGGTCCGGTCGAGGTGGCGGTGAGTGGAGCTAACCGAGCTTACTTTTCCTCGGATCTGGATTTCTGCGCGGTGCCGTCTTTCGCCGTATTGCTTTTCGGCGTTATCGCCGGATCGGGTTCCGCGGGGGTATCGGTCTTGGATACGTCATTGCTGTTTGGCGCGCGATTGGCGTTCACATCGATTGTCGTTGTCGTGTCCTTGTTCATCAGCGTCTGCGGCGTCGTGTCGGTCTGCGAATTCGGATCCGCGTCGGTTGTCGAAACCGGAATCGTTTCCGGATCCTCGTTGGCATTCTCCCCCAGCCTGACGCGATAGATCCGCCACTGGCTGTTTTCCTTGATCATGTCGAACGCCGCTTGCGTGTTCTGGAAAGCACGATCGATCAGCACCACCCTTATGATCCCCCAGCCGTCCGCCATGTCGCGGTCCTCGATCGCATAATAGGCGAGATAGGCAAAGGCGCGTGTGTTGCGCACCGCCGCGGTATAGCTTGCCTCGGGCGTGTTTTTCTGGAAGTCGGCCGCGGTCATGGAATAGGCGGCGGCGTAGTTTTGCCGCATGAGAGCATTGAGGTGATTTGTGACGGATTTCACCGCTTCGCGCGATTGCCACAGGTGCAGACCGCCCCAGGCAAGCAGGCCGACCACCGCGAGCGTCGCTGCCCACAGGCTCCCCGCCTGCCATAGGGGCATGCGCGGCCGCGGCGGCTCCTTCAGAGATGAGCGCGGCGGCTTGTTCTTTGTGCCGCTCGGTGCCGGATCGGGCTCCATCTCAAGGGAGGCGTCTTGCGGGGGCGGTTCCTGTTGCGCGCCGGTCCGGTAACTCCGCTCCGCGGCATCCCACGGCCCGGATTGGTCCGACGTTTCGGCCCCGCCGATCTGCGTGCCGCAATACGGGCAGAACTGCGATGTCGGGGGCAGACTCGCCCCACAGCTTGAACAATGCACGGACATTTCCTCCGCAAGCCCGCTGCGCCGGGCCTGTGAACCTTTGGTCCAATGATAGCCGCGCTAAAGCGGTCTGTCAGGACTGATTTGTCGTCTTGATCTAGATCTGGTCGTGAAGTTGATCGGTGTCAATGCCCGCCGTCACATGACACGGCATATTGCCGGATACCGAAACAATGATGGTGGTGTGCCAATGAAACGTGCGTTTGTTGTCATCGCGGCAGTGACGGTGCTCGCGGCATTAAGTGTGTTCCCGGTCGGGGCCGAGGAGCCCGAATGGCAGGCGGACCTGCTGGCTCAACTCGAGCGGGAGAAGAATTGCGAGATGCTTTATGTCACCAACACCCGCGAAAGCGAGCTGGGCGGTGAGCGGACCGTCTCCGGCCGCGCCCACTGCGCAGACGGCCGCAATTTCGATTTCGCCAGGCTGAAACCGTACCTTTCGTTTGAGCTCAAGGCCTGCGAGCCGGTTGTTTGTTAGAGCGGGATCAGGAAAAGTGGACACCGGTTTTCCGTCCGATCCCGCTCCACACTATTGGAACCGATCACATTTATCGACTTAGGCGGGATCGCCTAAGTCGATCGTGATCTAAAGCGGGATCAGGAAAAGTGGACACCGGTTTTCCGTCCGATCCCGCTCTACACTATTGGAATCGATCACGTTTTTCGACTTAGGCGGGATCGCCCAAGTCGATCGTGATCTAATACTCGCAGCCCGGTTCAAGCGGCGCGGATGCCGTCTTTCGAAAGATCGTCCATCACGGCCAGGATGCTCTCGCGCAATGTGTCGGCCAACTGATCGATCTGGCTCCGGGTCAGGATCAGCGGTGGCGACAGCACGTTGAGATGCGCGATCGGGCGCACCAGCACGCCGCGTGCCTCGCAGGCATCGGCGATCCGGTTGCCGATATGCACATCCGCGTCGAACAGCGCTTTGGTTTCCTTGTCGGCAACGTTCTCCACGCACATCATGAAATGACTGCCGCGCACGTCTCCGACGATCGGCAGGTCATTGAGTTCGCCAAGCCGCTCTTCGAGATAGGGGCCGACCTCGCGGACATGGCCGCAGATGTCCTCGCGCTCCATGATCTCGATGTTCTTCAGGCCGGCGGCGCAGCACACCGGGTGGCCGGAATAGGTGAAGCCGTGGGTGAACATGGCGCCTTCGGACTGCGGCACCGAGATGACGTCGTAGAAAGGATCGGAAATCAGGGTGGCAGATAGCGGCGCGTAGGCCGATGAAATGCCCTTCGCCGAGGTGATGATGTCGGGCTCGATATCGAAAACGTCCTTCGAGGCAAAGAAGTGGCCAAGCCGGCCGAAAGCGGTCACGACCTCGTCGGAGACGTAGATCATGCCGTACTCCTTGCAGACCTCGTGCATGCGTTTGTTGTAGCCCTCGGGCGGCACGATCACGCCGCCGGCGCCCATGATCGGTTCGGCGAAATAGGCGGCCACATTGTCCGGCCCGATCTGCTCGATCTTGTCGCGGAATTCTTCGATCAGGTGATCGCAGTATTCCGCCTCGGTCATGCCGTCGGGGCGGCGGTAGACATTGGGGCACGAAACGCGGTGGATCAGGTCGTCGCCGACCAGGTCGAAACCCTGGTGGTCGAACGCAACGCCGGTGAGCGACATCGCCATGTAGGTCGAGCCGTGATAGCCGTCATGACGGGTGATGATTTTCTTCTTGGCCGGCTTACCGAGCCGGTTGAAGTAGAAATGGATCATCCGCACCGCGGTGTCGTTCGCCATCGACCCGCCGGTGCCGAAGAAGACATGGTTGAGAGTGCCGGGCGAAAGTTCGGCCAGCTTGTGGGCGAGTTCCGCTGCCGGGATCGATGTGTGCGGCCCGAACGAGGAATAGTAGACCATGCGGCGCGCCTGATCGGCCATCGCCTGGGCAATCTCATCGCGTCCGTAGCCCACATTGACGCACCACAGGCCGCCGATGCCGTCGAGATACTGGTTGCCTTCCGAATCGATGACATGCGCCCCGTCTGACTCGGCCAGGATCATCGATCCTTCTTTCTCGAACGTGGGAAAGTCCGTCCACGGATGAAGATGGTGGTCCTTGTCCTTCTGCCAGATTTCTTTGGTGTTGTACTGGAAGTTCTGGAGCGACATATGCTGTCTCCCGGAGAATATTGGTGTTGTTGGAGCGCGGCGAGAGTTCGTTCGGGGCCGGCGCAGCGATCCTAGAACGTTTCCGTATGAAGGTGAAGCGCTCTAGTCGATCAGGGACCCGTCTTCAGCAAAAAACGGATGCGGGCCGTCAAAATGTCCCACATTGCTCAGATGGCTGACCAACCGGCCGTCGGCGTATCGAAACAGCCGGACCATCGGAGGTTCGACGGTGAAGCTGGGTGCCCCCGCCGGGTGGAGATCGAGCGACACCGCATGGGCGGCATTGGGGCCGATCGAAACGCCGATGCCTCCGATCACCGTGTCGACGGCGCGGTGAATGTGGCCGCAGGCGATGTGGCGCACCTGTCCGTGACGCGACAGCACGGTGAACAGCTCGTCGGCGTTGTGCAGGTTCTGAACATCCATATGGTCGATGCCGGTGAGGAACGGCGGATGATGCACGAAGATGAGGGTGTCGCGCTCCGGTTCTGCGGCCAGTAGCGTGTCGAGCCAGGCCAGCCGTTCCGCACACAACTCACCATGCGGTGCTCCCGCGACAGTGCTGTCCAAGCCGACAAGGCGCAGCGGATAGTCGTCGATGGCGTAGTGCAGAAAATCTCCGGTGCCGGTCAGGTAGCCATGATCGGCAAACGCCGCCTTCATGTTGGCCGGGTCGTCGTGATTGCCCGGGATGACGAAATAGGGACAGTCCAGCGCATCGAGTATCGGCCTGACTTCGCTGAATTCCGCCAACGAGCCCTTGTCGGTAAGATCTCCGGTGACAATGGCGGCGTCTACGTTCGGGGTCAGGGAATTGACGTGAGCGACGGCGGTCTCGAAGGCATGCGCCGTGTCGACCCTGCTATAGGCAAGAGCGCGCCCCGCCTTGATGTGCGGATCGGTCAACTGGGCAATGATAAAGGGCTTCTCGGCCATCTCGCTGCTCATTCGATCCGGACGCCTTCAGGCCGGATCCGCACACCGATTTCCTGATCAATGGCAAAGCTCTCCCGGCCGGAGCTGTCGATGATCACCGGTTGGCCATTGGCGGCGGTGAGCACCAGCCGTGTCCGGCTGCCGAGGAAGAACGAAGTCTGAACCTTGCCCGAGAAGTCCGCTTCCTTGAGACTCACGATATCGGCATCTTCGGGGCGGAAGAGGAGTTCGACTTCGGTTCCCGCCGGTGCCGAGACGCCATCGATCCTGACCGGCCTGCCACCCAGGTCGACGCCGCTTTTCCGAACCGTTCCGATCAGCCGGTTCACCGTGCCGACGAAGTCCGCGACGAAGGCGTTGGCCGGCGCATGATAAATCTCGCGTGGGGTTCCGGTCTGGGCGATTTGCCCGTTGCTCATGACGAAGATCCGGTCGCCCAGGGCCAGCGCCTCGGACTGGTCATGAGTGACGTAGACCGCGGTGATGCCGAGGCCGCGCAACAATCCGTCGATCTCGACGCGCAGGCGCTCGCGCAGCAACGCGTCGAGCGCCGTCAGCGGTTCGTCCAGAAGCAGGATGCGCGGCTGTACGGCAATCGCGCGGGCAAGCGCCACGCGCTGGCGCTGGCCGCCGGACAACTGATCGATGCTGCGGGCGCCGAGATCGGCGATGTCCATCATCTCCATCATCTCGTCGACCCGGGTGCGCACCTGCGCGCCGTCGTGCTTCCGGACCCGCAGTCCATAGGCAATGTTGTCGGCCACCGACATGTTTGGAAACAGGGCGTAGGACTGGAACACCATGCCCACATTGCGTTTCTCGATCGGAACGGCGGTGACGTCGTCGTCGTTGAACAGCACCGCGCCGCCATCGTCAGGCTGTTCCAGCCCGGCAATGATGCGCAGCATGGTTGTCTTGCCGCAGCCGGACGGTCCGAGCAGCACCACGGTCTCGCCGCCGGCGATCTCGATTGACGTCGGCTCGAGTGCTTTGGTGCCGTCGGGAAATGTCTTGCCGCAGTCGACGAGGCGCACCGATGTCGTGGTTCCGGCGCTCATGCGGTGTCCTCGGCCGGCGCGCGGTGCGTCCCCGGCACCTTGGTGTCGGCCATGAGCTGCATGGCGATCAAGAGCGGCACGATCATGATGAAGAACACCAGAGTATAGGCGCTGGCGACCTCAAGCCGCATGGAGGCGTAGCTGTCGGCAAGCCCGACGGGAAGCGTCTTGGTCACCGGCGTGTGCAGCATCCAGGTGAGGTTGAACTCACCGACCGACAGGGTCACCACCATCAGGGAGCCCGCCAGAATGCCCGGCCGGCAGTTCGGCAGGACAACCTGGAAAAACCGCTGTGTGAATGAAGCGCCGAGGCTTGCGGCGCTCTCTTCCAGAGTCTTGAAGTCGATGCTGGAGAGCACCGCCAGAACCGAACGCACCATGAAGGGCAGGGTATAAAGCACATGGCCCACCAGAATAAAGGCCCAGCTCGAGCGGAAATCCCGGAAGCCGCCATAGGTGATGATCAGGGCCAGGGCGATTGCCAGTCCCGGCACCGCCACGGGAAGCACGATGGTCTCCTCGATGAACCGCGCCACCATGCCGCCGCGCCGCGCCAGCACATAGGCCGCCGGCACGCCGATCGCCAGGACCACGGCAAGACAGGCAATGGCGATGATCAGGGAGAGGTAAATGGTTTCGGAATAGAGCCCCCAGACCTCGCCGATCCAGCGCAAGGTGAGCCCGCTACGGATGCCGACAAAGAAGTTTTCCGTGACCCCCGCCAGCACCGACAGGAAAACCGGCACGATCAGAAACGCGCACACCGCCAGGGTGAAGGCGAGCTGGAGATAGAATGACCGCCTGCGCTGCATCCGGGCCCCTAACCTGACGCCGCCACGGTCGAGCCTGACAGGCTGCGGGCGATGAAGAGGGCGATCCAGGTGACCAGACCGAGCGTGATCGACAGACTGGCCGCGCCGGCGATATTCGCGTTGAGGGTGAACTCCGTATAGATCGTCATCGGCAGAACATCGATGTTGGTGGCAAGCGTGAAGGCGGTTCCGAACGCTCCCATCGATGTTGCGAAGCAGATCGCGCTCGAGGCGATCAGCCCGGGTTTGAGGGCCGGCAGGATAACGTCCCTGATGACCCGCCACGGCGAGGCGCCGAGCGACCGGGCCGCCTCCTCGAGCGAAATGTCGAGCTTTTCGGCTGCCGCCATGACGGTCAGGATCACCCGCGGGATCGAGAAATAGAGATAACCGATGAACAGGCCGGCCATGGAATAGGCGAAGACGGTCCGATCGCCTGTGAGAAACAGCGAGACCTGCGCGATCAGGCCCTGGCGGCCGGCCAGCATGATCACCAGAAATCCGATCACAACACCTGGAAAGGCGAGCGGAAAGGTGAGCAGCGAGATCAGGAGCGCGCGTCCGGCGAACCTGTTGCGCACGAGAAACACGCCGGCCACCGTCGATATGGCCACCGCGACCGCGGTGACGCTGAGCGATAGGGCGACGGTGGCGAGCATGCTTTCAAGGTATCGCGGTTTTGTAATGATCGCCCCGTAGGCCGCAATGCCGTCGTCTCCGGCAGCGCTTGCGATGGCCAGCTTGACCATCGGCGCAATGAAGAATGCCGCGAACACGATGGCCGCGGGCAGGATCATCAGGAACAGTCTTGGATAGTCTCGCTGGTTCACGTGTGCTGCGTTTCTGCCGGTTTGATCGCGGGACGGCACGACTGGCGCCGTCCCGCGTGGGGTCTCAGGTCAGCGGACTTCGTTCAGGTAGCGCTCTTTGAACGCGTTCTGCACTTCGGCCATCTTGCCGTAGTCGAGCGGCTTGGCGCGCTCGTAATCGGAGGCCGGCAGGAACTTCGCGGCCGCTTCCGGCGACATGGCGCTGGCCCGCACCGGACGCAGGAACGCATTGGCCCAGACCTTCTGGCCTTCATCGGACATGATGAAGTCGAGGATCTTCTTGCCCTTGTCCGGGTTCGGCGAGTTCTTCACCAGGCTCATGACATAGGGCACCACCACCGTGCCTTCCGACGGGATCACGAAGACCACGTTGGCCTTGTCCTTGTGAATGGCGCGGTAGGCGTTGAAGTCATAGTCGAACAGGATCGGAATTTCCCCCGACAGCACCCGCGCATATGAGGTTTGCTTGGGCACAATCGGGTCGTTGTCGTTGAGTTTCTTGAAGAATTCGATGCCGGCATCGAAATTGTCGAGAGAGCCGCCCATCGCCCGGTTGACGGCGACCGCGCCGGCGTAACCGACGAAGGCGCTTGAGGGATCGAGATATCCGACCATGCCCTTGTAGTCGGGCTTCAAGAGATCGGCCCACGATGTCGGGACCGGCTTGCCGCCGAGCGCATCGACATTGATGAAGAGGCCAAGCGCGCCCGAATGGATGGTGAACCATTTGCCGTCCGGATCCTTCAGACCTTCGGGGATATCGTCCCAGTTCGCCGGTTTGTACGGCGTGACAACCCCCTTCTGTCCCGCCTGGATACCGAACGAGACACCGTAGTAGGCGACATCGGCGACCGGGCTGTCCTTCTCCGCCAGGAGTTGCGAGAGCGTCTGGCCGGAATTCTTGTTGTCATGGGGGATATCAAATCCCAGGTTCTGTTTGATCGCCCTGAGCTGCGAGGCCCAGTCGGCCCATTGCGGCGGACAGTTGTAGCAAATGGCATCTGCCGCTTGAGCAGCGCCCATGTGTATGCCAAGTATGAGCGCCGAGGCAGCGGCAACTTTTCTCAGGACTTTTCCAATCATCGTGCGAGGTTCCTCTTTTGCACAGGTTGAGAATTGTCTTGAAGGTCGGCGGGGACGGGCTGGGGAGCTTGCCCCGCCGATTCACCAAGACGCAGGTGATGTGGCAGGAGGGTCGTGTGCGGTGCCTCCTGACCGTTGAGATGGCCGAGCAGCTGGCTTGCGGCCAAGCGCCCCATTTCCCGTGACGGCTGGACAACCGTCGTCAGGGTCGGGGAAAGATGTGTTCCCGCTGAAATGCCGTCGAAACCGATGACCGAAACATCTTCCGGTACTTTCAGATTACAGCGCCGCAGCGCGCCGATCACCGAGATCGCCAGGAGGTCGTTCGAACAGAACAGCGCTGTCGGTGTCTTGCCGTCGGATCGATACAGCCCGGCGATCACCTGTTCGATATCGCCGTCGATAAAGTCGACTTCACAAATAACAGGAGCATGCAGGCCGGACGCGACCGTCTCGTCCACAAAGCCCGCCTGCCGCGCCCGTGCTCGGTCGGACGCCTCGAAGCTGCCGGAAATCATGCCGAGCGACCTATGGCCGAATGCCGCCAGTGTTCGTGCGACTTCGCCGCCTGCCGCAACGTTGTCGACGCTGATGGTCGCGCGGCTCTTGCCGCCCGGCTGATTGTAGACCAGCACATAGGGCACGCCGGCGCGTTCCAGCATGTCAAGGCTGGCGCAGTCATCGGGATCGGCCACGGTCAAGATCAGCCCGTCCACCTGATGTCCCATCAGGGCGCCGACGGCGCTCGCCTCGTTGGCGGCGTCGTAATCCGTCACCGTAAGCATCAGATTGTAACCCGCGGCGCGGATCTCTTCGTTGATGCCGGCCAGCGCGTCGGCGAACACCGGATTGGAAATCGAGGGAACGACCACGCCGATCGCCCGGGTGCTGGCCATCTTGAGGCTGCGCCCGACGGCATTGGGCCGGAAGCCCAGTTCCTCGATGGCGCGCCGGATGCGTTCCGCCGACTTCGGGCGCACATTGCCGGTCCCGTTGACCAGCCTGGACACCGAGGCGACGGACACTTTGGCCCGTCGTGCAACGTCTTTGATGGTTGCCGCCATGCCTCCTCCGGATGCTCTTTTTCTTTAGAATTCCCTGTTTTGTGGGCTTTGTAAACGTTTACTTTTGCAATCGTGTGACGATGCGGAGGGCACTGCGTCCATCTGCGCGGGCCGTTCCATGCCACCGCGGCCGCCTTGCAGACGCCTGTGGACCGCCATTGTGTTAGCGGGCTGTTAAGCCTGTTCGTTGCCGGATTGTTAGGGCGGTCGGGATATCATTTGACTGCAAATTACGGGTTCGAGCATGTGATCAAGACGTTTTCCAAACGAGGTCTAACCGTAACTCTGTCCCTGGTTCTGTTTGCCATTGCGGCGATCGCCGCCGGCATCGGCACCAGCCAACGCATGAAGAACGCCCTGCTGAAGCAGGACGCGCTGGAGACCGCGCACGTCTGGAGCGACTATGTCGCCAAAAGCTACGGTCTGGGCGGCCAGGACACGTCCGACCCGTCCGAAGAATTGCCAAAGGTCTCGAAGAACTCCGAAGAGGATTTCCGCTACCGTCTGCGTGACCCGGATGGAACGCTGATCTACGACAGCGGCACCAACCAGAACTCCACATTGTCGGAACGCGAAACGATCGAGCCGGAAGGCGTAGGCTGGACGCAACTCCTCAGCGGCGAGGCCCTGGTTCGCATCCTGCGCGAAAGCGTTGGAGAGCCGCCGCCCACCTATGCGGATGTCTTCGTACCCATCATCGAGGACGGCAAGGCGCTCGGCGTCGTTGAGGTCAACATCAATCAGACGCTCAAGGCCGATCGTTTTGACCGGGTCTTCCGCGTCACGGCGCTGGTGACGGTCGCGCTGGTGATCCTCGGTGTTGGAATTCCAGGCGGACTGCTCTGGCACAACGCAAACGAGCGGCGCCTCGTCGAACAGCAGGTCGATTACCTCGATCAACATGACAGCCTGACCGGGCTGGTCAACCGCAAGACCGTGACGCCACGTCTCGCCGCACTTTTGGCCGGCAACGAGGACGGGACCCACGAAGTCGGGGTCCTGTCGATCGGCATTGACGGCTTCAAGAGCATCAACGATTCGCTCGGGCATCGGGTCGGCGACATGCTGCTGACCGAGATTGCCGAGCGTCTGCGCACCGCAACGCGTGAATCCGATATCGTCGGCCGTGTGACCGGCGACGAATTTGCCGTCATCGCACCGGGTTTCAAGCACGTCGACGAACTGGTCGAATTCGCCGTGGAGTTGCGCGCCCTCGCCTCGAAGCCGTTCGAAGCCAAGGAGAACTTCCTCTCGCCAAGTATCTCCATAGGCGTTGCGGTTTCGCCGCAGGACGGCACGGACGCGGAGCTGCTGATCAAGCGCGCCACCGTCGCGCAGAACTGGGCAAAGAACGAAAAGCAGGGCAGCATTCGCGTCTTCGACAAAAAGATGGACGCCGCCGTTAATCACCGGTTCAAACTTGAGATGGACATGCGCAGGGCCCTGGAGAACGGCGAGTTCCGGGTGCTCTATCAGCCGCAGATCGATCTGCGCACCGGTGATCTCGTCGGCAGTGAAGCGCTTGTGCGCTGGGAACATCCCGAGCTTGGCCTGGTGACTCCCGACAGGTTCATCCCCATTGCCGAACGCACTGGCTTCATCCATGAACTGGGAATCTGGATCCTGAAAAAGGCCTGCGAAGAGGCGGCCGCATGGCCGAAGCCGATTTCGGTTGCGGTAAATCTGTCACCGGCGCAATTCGCAAACGGTTCGACCGACAGTCTGATCTCGGATGTGCTGGCAAAGACCGGCCTCGATCCCTCCCGTCTCGAGGTTGAAATCACCGAGGGGCTGATCATCAACGACACTCAGGAAGCGCTGAACGCTCTGCATAAGCTGCGCGCATTGGGCGTTTCGGTTGCCATGGACGATTTCGGGACCGGCTATTCCTCCTTGAGCTACCTGACCCTGTTTCCCTACACCAAGCTCAAGATCGACCGCTCCTTGCTGTCGCGGATCGACGAGGACCCCAATGTCGCGGCGGTCATCCGGTCAATGGTTGATTTGGGTAAGTCGCTTGACATGAAGGTCGTCTGCGAAGGCGTCGAGACATACGCCCAGGCCGCCTCGCTCGCCCAGGTTGGATGTGGCCTGGTTCAGGGGTATCTGTTCGCCCGTCCTTTGTCCTGCGAGGAACTGGCCGAAAACCTGCGCGACGATCTGGTTTCCCCCAGGATCGAGGGATTCGAAGTCGCTGAAACGGCCGCCGCCTGACATCTGTTCAGATGCGATCGCCCCGGCCTTTGAAACGGGGGCCAGAAAACCATTGTAACTTTCTCGTGAACCCAAAATAATGCGCCGGCGGGGCGGCATCGCGCCTGCCATCAAAGAACGGCGCCACGGGTTGCAAGGGAGAAACCACGCAATGAAGAACATAAAGAAAGTTACAAGGACGGCCGCCTTCGCAGCGGCGCTGTCGCTTGCGGCGGGTCCGGCCACGGCGGCCGGCAAGATCGTCATCTCCAATTGGGACGGCTATATGCCGGCCGACCTCCTGAAGAACTTCCAGGAAGCGACCGGCATCGAAGCGGAACTTTCACTGCACGCCACCAACGAAGAGATCATGGGCAAGGTCGTGGCCGGCAAGGGCAAGGGTTACGATGTGCTGTTCGTCTCGTCTCCCTTCGCCGAGGCGCTCGACAAGCTCGGCCTGGCCGCCAAGCTCGACCACTCCATGATTGCCAACATGGCCAACCTTTACGCCGAAGCCGGAGCGCTCAACCACGATCCCGGCAACACCTTTTCGGTGCCTTATGCCTGGGGAACCACCGGCCTGTGCTACCGCTCCGATCTCGTCGGTGGCGAGCCGAAGAGCTGGAACGACCTTCTCAAACCCGTCGACTCGCTCAAGGGCAAGGTCACCATGCTGGCCACCGACCGCTGGCTGATGGCGGCCGGTATGCTGGCCAAGGGCTATTCGGTCAACGAGGCCGAACAGGGCAAGATCGAAGAGGTGAAATCGCTCCTGATCGAAGCCAAGGGCAGCATTCTCGCCTATGACGACACCACGTTCTATTCCAAGCTGGTGTCCGCCGAAGCCCATCTGGTGCATGCCTGGGACGGCTGGTGCAACTATGGCATCGGCGAGAACGACAAGATCAAATACATCATTCCCGAGGAAGGGTCAGACCTCTGGGTCGACACCATGGTCGTGACCTCGGCGTCTGAAAACAAGGAAGCCGCGCACAAGTTCATCAACTATGTCCTGAGCGCCGATGTCGGCAAATGGGTTGTCGAGAACATCCTCTACAAGGTGCCGAACAAGGCGGCGATGGATGCCATCGATCCCGCCCTTGTCGAGAGCTTCCCCAATATCGGGATTGCACCGGCGGATCTCCTGAAATACGAGCAGCTCCGCGATCTCGGGCAGACACAGAAGGCCTACACCAAGGCTGTTTCTGAAATCATGGCGGCGCAGTAGCGCGCCTAGGTCATGGGCTCATAAATGGCGCACATTCTGTTTGGTCAGGAGGGTTCGAATGCTGGAAAACAAGCGCAAGATCAGGCTTTGCGCCTTATCGAGCATTGTTTGCCTGCAGGCGGGCCCTCCTGGCCTAACCCTGCGGGCGCGTCGGATGT
>JAJFHL010000347.1 GCA_021775615.1 Hyphomicrobiales bacterium | reverse complement strand
CGAGGCCATCCCGTTCGACATGTTCTGCATCCGCCACACATTCGCATCCCGGATGCTACTGAAGAAGATCAAGGCTGTGCCCGGATCGGCTTTGTTCGATCGTGAGGCTCGGCCATTGCCGGCTGCCCGCGAACCGGCATGACGTGCTAGGTTTTGTGACCTCGTGCGGCTGCAAATGGGCAACCGTACGGCGCACAATACTGCATGGGAGGCAGCGGGGTGGGACCAAGTAAGGCCAGAGACGGAACCGTGCGGTTCGACGTCATCATCGTCGGCGGCGGCTCGGCCGGGTGCGTGCTCGCCAACCGCCTGTCGGCGCGTCCGGGAACCCGTGTCCTCCTGATCGAAGCCGGACGCGACACGCCTCCCGGCAAGGTGCCGGCGGAGATCCTCGACAGCTATCCGCGGGTTGCCTATTTCAGCGAGCGCAACATCTGGAAGGACCTGCGCGTCCGCCTGCAGCCGGTCTCCCACAACCGCCCGGAACGGCCGGAACCGCGGCGCTACGAGCAGGCGCGCATCATGGGCGGCGGCTCCAGCCTCAACGACATGCAGGCCAACCGCGGCACGCCGGACGACTATGACGGCTGGCGCGAGATGGGCGCAATGGGCTGGGGCTGGGACGATGTGCTGCCCTATTTCAGGAAGGTCGAGCGCGACACGGACTTTTCAGGCCCGATGCACGGCCAGGACGGGCGCATCCCGGTGCGCCGGATCCAGCCGGAGGCCTGGCCGGGCTTCTCGCTTGCCGCCCGCGATGCCTTTGCTTCGGCGGGGTTCGACGACCTGAAAGACCAGAACGCGGTGTTCGGCGACGGTTATTTCCCGGTCGCCATATCGAATTTCCCCGATCAGCGGGTTTCCTCCGCCATCGGCTATCTGGACGAAGCGACGCGGGCCCGGCCCAACCTCACCATATGGCCGGACACCCACGCCCTTCGGATCGCCTTCGAGGGCCAAAGGGCCGTCGGCGTCCATGTCCGGCGCGCCGGCGCGGACGTCTTTGTCGGGGGCGGGCTTACCGTCGTTAGCAGCGGCGCGCTGCATTCGCCGGCCCTGCTGCTGCGGTCGGGTATCGGTCCGGGCGCCGCGCTGCAACGCCTCGGCATACCGCTTGTCGCCGACCGCACCGGGGTCGGCCAGAGTCTCCAGGAACACGCGACCATTTCGGTCTCCGCCTACATGCCGCGCCACGCCCGGCTACAAGCGGCCCTCAGACGCCACATTCACGTGGCGCTGCGCTATTCCTCGGGGCTCGCCGGCGCACCGGAGCAGGACATGTACATGGTGGCGATCTCCAAGACCGGCTGGCACCCGGTCGGCCTCTGCCTCGGCTCGCTGCTCACCTGGATCAACAAGCCTTTCTCGCGCGGCACCGTGAGCCTGACATCGCCCGACCCGCTCGTGGAACCGGACGTCGCCTTCAATCTCCTCGCCGACCACCGCGACGCCGAGCGCCTCAAGAACGGCCTCCTGTTCATTGCCAAGCTGTTCGAGGACCCGGCGATGCGGCGCGTCGCCTATGACCCCTTCCCCACCAGCTACTCAGAACGGGTGCGCGACCTTGCCAAGGTGACGGCGAAGAACAAGGTGCTCACCTCGGTGCTCGCCGGTCTGCTCGGCGGCCCGGCAGTGTTGCGCCGGACGCTGATCAACTCGGTGATCGCAGAAGGCGCCGGCCTCGCCGAACTGGTTCGCGACGAGGACAAGCTCGACGCCTTCGTGCGCGACAAGGTGCATGGCGTCTGGCACGCCAGCGGCACCTGCCGCATGGGAGACGAGACCGACCGGGACGCGGTGGTCAACCCGGGTGGGCGGGTCATCGGCGTGGACGACCTTGCGGTCGTCGACGCTTCGGTCATGCCCTGGGTGCCGCGCGCCAACACCAACCTGCCGACCCTGATGATCGCGGAGAAGATGGCGGACGCGCTGAAGGCGGGGTGAAAAACCCGCATCGCTCTCACCTCCCTGCACCCGCGGAAGGGCAAGCTCGGTCGCTTTGCTGCTGGTACAGGCAATTGCGGGTGGCGCGTGGGATCAGTCCGTTGTTTCCAGCCAAGGTGTTCGATTCTTTTTGGCAGTGAAATGCGCCGGGCGCAGGTGTCCCTGGCGTCCTATTATGGCGCGTCTCTTTGCAGCAGCCGTGATCCGGTCCGCTGTATCGAGGCCGAATGTGTCAATCATCTGCTGCCGCTTGGGGCCGATTGCGTCTACGAATTCCCGTTCAGCATATTCCGCGAACCAGGCATTGCGGTCTCGAACCGCGATCCGCGAATACCCAGACTGAATCATATGATCGATGTTTGCTCCCGATGTCGCCATGGAGAAATCCATGCCATTTTGCAGAAACTGCTCCATTTCCGGACTGTACGGAGGCGTGCCGCAGCACCAGTCGCTGAAGACGCACACTCCGCCTGGCGCGAGCACCCGGAAAATCTCATCGAAGAGAAGTGTCTTGTCGGCAATATGGACGAAGCTGTCCTTACTGAACACCACGTCGAACCGGCCGCCCGCAAAGGGCAGCGCACCGGGCCGGACGCACTGCAGTTCCAGCCGGTCCTCCAGGTTTTGTGCGACGGCAAGCGACCGCGCCCGGTCAATGACCGACTGCTCTATGTCGATGCCGGTCACATGCCGCGCGCCGAATTTGCTGAGCAGCAAAAGCGCAGGGCCCCCGGTCCCCACTCCAATGTCGAGGACTGTTTTTCCCTCGATGTCCAGACCGTCAAGCAACAGGGAGACTTCTTGCGATCCTCCGGGAGACAGGAAGCCCCGGCCCCAGCCGAGTTCCAGACGGGCGATGACGTCGCCGGTGTAAATCGTTGTCAATTCCATTGGATCGTTTCCTTCATTGTTCGGATTGGCCGCACAGTATGCGCGCGGTCTGCACTGACGCTTCAACGGCTCGCGGCGCTGCCGGCCCGTCGCGACCGTTCAGCTCCAGTTCGTGTCATGCTCCGCATGGGTGCGCAGATAGGCACCCTTGTCGAAATGGGTGTCGTAGAAACCAGTGTCCAGCTTGTGTGCCTGCAGATACATCAGGGTGAAAATCGCGGGCACCGTGGCCGGGAAACGGCCGAACTTTTCATGGATGTACTGCGCCATCGTCACCACGCAATCGATCGCGTCATCGCCGAAGGGCGCAGCTCCCCCGCGGATCATCTCGCTTTTCTTGTAAGGACCGTCGGTCGCAGCGTTGAAGGGACCGCCGGCACCGAATTTGCGTTCGACCACGGACATGACCGCTTCGCGCATATCTGCAAAATGCGGCGGCGTGTGGCCTTCAAACACTCCCTCAAGGCCGGTTACATGCGGCAAC
>JAJFHL010000346.1 GCA_021775615.1 Hyphomicrobiales bacterium | reverse complement strand
CAACAAATGGATTTCGCCCTTTCCGAAGAGCAACGCATGCTGGTCGACATGGCCCGCAGCTTCGTTGAAAACGAACTTTACCCGCATGAAGACGAAGTGGAGCGCACCGGCCATCTGCGCCCCGAACTCGTCGAGGAGATCAGAGCCAAGGCCATCGAGGCCGGGCTCTATGCCGCCAACATGCCGGAGGAGGCCGGCGGCGCAGGCCTCGACACTGTTTCCTGGGTGCTGCTGGAGAAGGAACTGGGGCGCGCCAACTACGCGCTCCACTGGACCTGCGTGGCGCGGCCGTCGAACATCCTGATGGCCTGCACGCCCGAACAGGCGGACCGCTATCTCTATCCCACCGTCAAGGGCGAGAAGACCGACTGCCTTGCCATGACCGAGCCGGGTGCCGGCTCCGATGTGCGCTCCATGTCGACAACCGCGGTGCGCGACGGCGATGACTGGGTCATCAACGGCACTAAGCACTTTATCTCTCATGTGGACGTTGCCGACTTCGTCATCCTGTTTGCCGCATCGGGCACGGAGGACACGCCGCGCGGCCCGAAAAAGAAGATCACCTCTTTCCTCATCGACAAGGGTACGCCCGGCTTCACGGTGCGCGACGGCTACCGGAACGTGTCGCACCGCGGCTACATGAACAATATCCTGGAGTTCGACGATTGCCGGGTGCCGGACACCCAGGTGCTGGGCGAAGCGGACAAGGGCTTTGACGTCGCCAATGAATGGCTCACCGCGACCCGCCTTCAGGTCGCCGCCACCTGCCTCGGCCGCGCCGAGCGGGCGCTCGACATCTCCCTCGACTGGTCGGTCAACCGCAAACAGTTCGGCCAGCAGATCTCCAAGTTCCAGGGGGTCTCGTTCAAGCTCGCCGACATGGCGATGCAGCTGAAGGCGGCCGAGTTCCTCACCCTCAACGCGGCATGGAAAAACGATCAGGGCGCCATGGAAGACATGGACGCCGCCATGGCCAAACTCTACGCCACCGAAATGCTCGCCATGGTCGCCGACGAGGCCATCCAGATCCATGGCGGCATGGGGCTGATGGACGAATTGCCGCTTGAACGGATCTGGCGCGACCACCGGGTCGAGCGCATCTGGGAAGGCACCAGCGAGATCCAGCGTCACATCATCTCACGCTCATTGCTGCGCCCACTCGGGGGCTGAGGGAGGCGGGCGTGGACACCGTCGCACAACAACCGGCCGCACAGAAACTCCGCCGGTTCCTGGCGCCGAAGTCAATCGTCGTCATGGGCGGACTTGAAGCCGGCCGGGTCATCCGCCAGTGCGAACGCCTTGGGTTTCCCGGCGACATCTGGCCGGTCAATCCGAAACGGTCCGAGCTTGAGGGCCGCGCCTGTTTCGCCACGCTCGACGACCTGCCCGGCGTCCCCGATGCGGCCTTTATCGCGGTTCCGCGCAAGGCCACCGTCGAGGCGGTCAGGTCCCTGAGCGCCAAGGGCGCTGGTGGCGCGGTCTGCTACGCCTCCGGCTTTTCCGAGATCGGCGCTGAGGGCGCCGGCCATCAGGAGGAACTTCTGGATGCAGCCGGCGCCATGCCGATCATCGGGCCGAACTGTTATGGCTGCATCAACGCATTGGAGCGTCTCGCCTTGTGGCCGGACAATCACGGTCTTGAGCCCATCGCAGAAGGCGCCGCGATCATCACCCAGAGCGGTAATATGGGCATCAACTTCACCATGTCGAAGCGCGGCCTGCCGCTCGCCTGCCTGATGTCACTGGGCAACCAGGCGCAGGTCAAGGTCACCGACTGCCTCGAGGCGCTTCTCGACGACCCGCGCGTCAAGGCGATCGGGCTGCACATCGAAGGCGTCGACGATGTCGCCCGCTTTTCCCGCGCCGCCATCCGCGCCCTCGAACAGGGCGTACCGCTGGTCGCCTTCAAGACCGGCACATCGGAAAAGGGCGCGCAGGCGACAGTCAGCCACACCTCGACCCTGGCAGGGTCCGACGCCCTCTATGACGCCCTCTTCGAGCGTTACGGCATCGCGCGGGTGCATTCGGTCACATCGTTCCTCGAGACCCTGAAACTGCTGACCGTCATCGGGCCGATCGGCGGCAACAAGATCGCCTCGCTGAGCTGTTCCGGCGGCGAAGCATCCCTGATGGCCGACCGCGCCGAGAGTACCGGGCTGGTCTTCCCCGATCTCGCGCCCGACCACGCCAGACGTATCGCCGCGACCTTGCATGACTATGTCGACATCACAAATCCGCTCGACTACCACACCTTCATCTGGGGCGATCGCACAGGGACTGAAGCGACCTTCGGCGCCATGCTGTCGGGCGGTTTCGACATGACCATGCTGGTCCTCGACTTCCCGAACAATGACGGCGCGGACCTCACTGACTGGAACATGACGTTCGACGTCTTCGCCGAAGCCGCAAAGGCCCACAATGCGAACGGTGCGGTGCTGGCAACGGTTCCCGAATGCATGAGCCCCGAAACCGCCGGCGCACTGGCGGCACGCGGTATTGCGCCACTGGTCGGGGTGGACGATGCGCTCTGCGCCACCGAAGCTGCGGCGATGATCGGCGCCAGGCAAAAGCAAAAGCCGCCACCGCCCCTTAAAGTCGCACAAGCGGCGACGGCGGCGTCGGTAACCCTCGATGAAGGGCGGAGCAAGCAGCTGCTGGCCGGGTACGGCCTGACGGTCCCGCGAGGCACCATCACGACACCGGCGAAGGCGGCAGCCGCTGCCCGCGACATCGGCTTCCCCGTCGCACTCAAAGCGGTCGGCTCCGACATCGCGCACAAGACCGAGATCGGTGCAGTGCGCCTCAATCTCACGTCCCAGAGCGAAGTACGCCGGGCCGCCCGCGAGCTGGAACAGCACTCTTCGCAATTGCTGGTCGAGAAGATGGCGCAAGGAGCCATCGCCGAACTCATCATCGGCATCGCGCGCGATCCGCAATTCGGACCGCATCTGGTGATCGGTGCGGGCGGCGTGCTGGTCGAGGTGATGAAGGATGCCAAAACCCTGCTCCTGCCCACCACCAGGCGCGAGATCAGGCAGGCAATCATGGGCCTGAAGGTCGCCCCCCTGCTCACCGGGTTCAGGGGCAGACCGCCCGCCGACATCACCGCTGCGGTCGATGCCGCATGGGCGGTCGCGAGATTCGCCCAAAAGCACTGGACCGCAATACTGGAACTCGACATCAATCCGCTGATCGTCCTTGAAAAGGGAAAGGGCGCGGTCGCTGCTGATGCCCTGATCAGGCTCACGCAAGGAGAACCGACATGAACGACACCGTCACCAGTGACACCGTAAAGGTCGAAACAAGAGGCCGTGTCCTTGAGGTCACTCTCGACCGGCCGAAGGCAAATGCCATCGACGCGCCGACCAGCCAGGAGATGGGCCGGGTGTTCTGCGCCTTCCGCGACGATCCGGAGCTGCGCGTCGCCATCGTCACCGGCGGTGGCGAAAAATTCTTCTCCGCCGGCTGGGACTTGAAGGCGGCGGCGGAAGGCGAGGATTATGACGCCGACAACGGCCCCGGCGGCTTTGCCGGCCTCACCGAACTGCACGACCTCAACAAGCCGGTGATCTCGGCGGTCAACGGAATGGCGGTGGGCGGCGGTTTCGAGCTGGCTTTATGCGGCGACATCATCCTTGCCGCCGAGCATGCCCAGTTCTTCCTGCCCGAGATCCATGTCGGCGTGCTGGCCGATGCGGCCACCTACCGGCTGGCGCGCCGCATGCCCTATCACATCGCCATGGACCTGCTCTTCACCGGCCGCCGCATGCCGGCCGAGGAGGCCCACAAATGGGGATTGGTCAATGAGGTTCTCGCCGCCGATCAGCTGATGACCCGGGCCCGCGAGATCGCCGACAGCCTCGCCGACGGCCCTCCCCTCGTCTTCGCCGCCATCAAGGACATCGTCCGCGCCACCGCCAACATGACCATCCCGGAAATCTACGGCTGGGTGAAATCGGGCCAGTGCGAAAGCTACACCGCGATGCTCAATTCCGAAGACGCGCAGGAAGGCCCAAAGGCCTTCGCGGAAGGCCGCGATCCGATCTGGTCGGGACGATAGGTCACACGTTCGCAATTTGGGAACCGGCCGCGCTGGCCTGAAGAACCTTCGGTGAGCACCCGACTTCAGGCCTGCTCGATTGACATGCCATACGGAGACCACGTGCCAACAACGCAAGTGGACACTTTATCATCGAACAACGCATGCATACGCGCTCGGCTTGGCGGTGGCCAATGGTTCTCAACCTATGCGAAAAAAGCCGTGCCGGTTTGCCGTCAGGCAACATCCGAAAGTGCAGGCGTTTGGAATGCCTCGCGAACTGCTTGTGCCATTCCTACCTTAGTGCTGCACGCATTTTGCGTTCGCTGCCGAAGAACAATGTTCGTTCCTTGAAGGTGCGGGAACCCTTCATCCGAGGTTAGTTCCCGGCAGTCCGGGGGGATCTGGCTTTGCGCCAGGACTGCCACGGCAATGCCGGCCGACACTGCTGCCTGGAGGCCAAATGTACTGCCGCTTACATAGGTGATCCGATAGTCTTTTTGATGCTGATCGAGACTGGCAAGAGCCCACTCCCTCCACCAACATCCCCGATCGCAGACTGCAACAGGCATTGGAACGCATTCGTGCTGGAAATGCGTATCCGATGTAACCCAGACCACAGGATCGTTGAGGAGAACCTCTCCCCCAATTCTGGCGGCTTCCTCATGGACCACGATAAGATCGAGTTCGCCTTTATCGAGCTCGGCATTGAGTTCGGATGACGGGGCACAACGAACTGTTACTTCGACCTTCGGATGCATCTTGGAAAATCGAGACAGGACTCGAGGAAGAATCGTCCCTCCATACTCCTCCGGTATGCCGATCCT
>JAJFHL010000345.1 GCA_021775615.1 Hyphomicrobiales bacterium | reverse complement strand
GAAGGCGCGGGCTATTGCATGGCGGGTGCAGGAGCGCTGGGCCTGGCCTATACGTTCGGTGAGCATGGTCACATTCGGGTGTCGATGCTGATCGAAAGCCTGCGCGGCAGGCTCCGCTTCGGACTTGAGTTATGGGCCCTTGCGGCCGCCACGGGACTGACCTGTTATCTCGCCTTCTATCTGCTTCGCATGGTGCACGTGTCCTACCTCTTTGAAGACAGGAGCGATGGTTCAGATGCGTTGCTCATCTGGATTCCCCAGGCGCCCATGGCGCTTGGCTTCGCGGTGTTTGCCCTGTCGCTGGTCCACGCGCTGATTGCCGCCGTCACGTCTGGCAAGATCGGGATGCGCGAAACCGGCACGCCGGACAGTCCGGACACGGGAGCCGGTTGAGCCATGGACGAGATTGGTTCAAGCGCGCTGTTTCTTGCAATCCTGATCCTGCTGCTCGGCTCCGGCCTGTGGATCGGCCTTTCGCTTCTGGGTGTCGGCATTATAGCCATGGCGCTCTTCACCACGCGCCCCCTGGGCGATGCCATGGCGACGACCATCTGGTCGCACACCTCCCTGTGGGGCCTGTCGGCGGTGCCGCTGTTCATCTGGATGGGGGAAATCCTGTTCCGGTCCAAACTGTCGGAGACACTGTTTTCCGGTCTGTCGCCGTTGATGCGGCGGCTGCCCGGCGGGCTGCTGCATGTGAATGTCGTCGGATGTTCGACCTTTGCCGCCATCTCCGGCTCATCTGCCGCAACGTTGATGACCGTCGGCAAGATGACGCTTCCCGAACTCCGCAAACATGGCTATCCGGATTCCCTGTCTGCCGGCACTTTGGCGGGAGCGGGTACACTGGGTCTCCTGATCCCGCCGTCGATCACCATGATCATCTATGGGGTTACGGTGCAGGAATCGATCGGCAGGCTGTTCATGGCGGGCGTCGTGCCGGGGATCATGCTGACGCTGTTGTTCATGGGCTATATCGGGGCCTGGGGGCTGATCAGCGCCGAGGGGCGACGGCTGCGCGAACAACGCTCGACACTGCAGGAAAAAATGGCCGGCCTGGTCAAGCTGACCCCGATAGTCGCCCTCATCGTCTGTGTCATCGGTTCGATCTATACCGGCTTTGCCTCGCCGACCGAGGCGGCGACTCTCGGAGTGATCGGCGCGCTCGTGCTCTCGGCGCTGCAGGGATCCCTGACGCTGGAGGCGCTTCGCTCATCGCTCATGGGAACCGTCAAGACGACCTCCATGATCATGCTGCTCCTCGCCGGTTCGGCGTTTCTGACCCTGGCCATGGGCTTCACCGGCCTGCCAAAGGCGCTCGCCGTGTGGATCGGCGGCATGGACCTGTCCGCCTGGATGCTGATTGCGGTTCTCACAGGGTTCTACATTCTGCTCGGATGCTTTCTCGACGGCATTTCGATGATCGTTCTGACCATGGCGGTGATCGAACCGCTGGTTCGGGACGCCGGCATCGACATGATCTGGTTCGGCGTGTTCGTGGTTCTGGTGGGCGAAATGGCGCTGATCACGCCGCCCATCGGGTTCAACCTGTTCCTTGTGGAGAGCATGATCGGGCGCGGCATCGGATTTGTCTCGGCGGCGACGCTGCCGATGTTCGTGATGATGCTTGTGGGCGTGGCGCTCCTCACCATGTTTCCCGATCTCGCCCTGTGGCTGCCGACAGCCATGACGTCGCGCTAGCCGGTGGTGCATTAGAGATGACCGCACTTGCACTCGATGATGGACCTTATCCGCGCGCCCGCATCGGTTTTATCTGTGTCGCCAATGCCGGGCTCACCGAGGGCGACATGTTCTCCATGCGGCCGGATGGCGTTGGTCTGAGTTTCACCCGTGTGCGCATGGATACGGAATGTACCGTCGAGAATCTGGCCGCCATGGAGCACGATCTGGACGACGCCTTGAGCGGACTGGCGCCGGCGCGCGGCGACATGGACGTCATCTGCTACAACTGCACCTCCGGCAGCTTCGTGATCGGGGAAGAGGCGATCCGCGCCAAGATCGAAACCGGGCGGCCGGGAGTGCGCGGAACCACGCTCCTGACCGGCGTCGTCGCGGGGCTCAACGCATTGCAGGCGCGGCGGATCGCCGTCGGCACCGCATACACGCCCGATATCGACGAACTTGAGTGCGCCTATTTCACCGACGCCGGGTTCGACGTGACGGAGCTGCGCGGCCTCGGCCTTCTCACCGATGTGGAGATGAACCGGGTGAGCCCGAAGTCGCTTTACGACTTCGCAATGTCTCTCGATCGCGGCGACGCGGATGCGATTTTCCTGAGTTGCGGCGCATTGCGGTCGCTGGAAGTCGTTGCCGATATCGAACGCGACACCGGACTGCCGGTCATCTGCAGCAACCAGGCGAGCTTTTGGCACTGTCTCAGGCTCGCCGGCATCGAAGACCGCCTTGCAGGCTTCGGCCGATTGTTCCAAGACTGCTGACGTCTTATTCGGCAGGAGAAAGCGGGAGTGCCAGAAACCACCGAAACGGCCTATTCAAGTGTCATTCGGCCGAAACTGGCCGGAAACCTTGGAGCGGTGTCCGCCGGACATCCGATGGGTGCTGCCGCCGCGCAACAGATCCTGGCCCAGGGCGGCAACGCGGTGGACGCCGCCATTGCGGCGCAGGCGGCTCTATGCGTCGTCATTCCGGCATCGTGCGGACTTGGCGGTGATGCACTGGTGTTGATCCGCGAACAGGACGGCAGCACCACGGCGATCAACGGCACCGGCAAGTCACCGTCCGATCCGGCGTTCGTCGAGGCGCGCGACGGTGGCCTGGCAATCGCGGTGCCGGGGATCGTCGACGCCTGGCAGGTCATGGCCGAACGGTTTGGCCGGATCGGTCTTGGGCAGTGCCTTGCTCCGGCAATCTCCCTTTGTGAGCGTGGCGTGCGGTTTGGGGCCGATCTGGCGCGTGCGGCTTCCCGGCACGGGGGCCGGCTTGACGGGGGAGGGGCACAGGGCTGGGTGGTGCGCTCAGGTGCCGCTTCGCGAGAACCGACCACGCAGCCGGCACTTGCCGAGCTTCTGCGGACGATCGGCGAACGCGGCCGCGATGTGTTCTACAAGGGCGACATGGCCGACGCGATCGAGCGTGCAGTGCGGACCTGCGGCGGCTTGCTGAGCGCCGCGGATCTCTCCTCACACGCGACACATGTCTGCGAACCGGTGTCCACTCCATGGAACGGTGGTTGCGTGTCTGTTCAGCCCCCGATGACGCAAGGGGTGCTGCTCGCCATGTGCCTCAAGGCACTTGGCGCATTGGGGGCGGTTGCACCGGACCTGCTCGACCACGTGATGATCGAGCTGACCGGTGCGTCGTTCGACTATCGCAACCGGGTGGAGGAGGGGGCGGCCCTCCTGGACGTGCCTTTGGAGATCGACCTGCAAAGGGCATCGCAACGTAGCGGCCCGCGCGCCTATCTGCACACCACCGGTGTGGCCACCTCCGACGCCGAGGGCCGGGTCGTATCGTCGCTGATCAGCGTCTTCGATGAATTCGGCTCCTGCGTCTTCGTGCCGGAAGGTGGCTTCGTGCTCAACAACCGCGCCCAGGGGTTCACCTCCGCGCCCAATGAGGCCGCACCGTCAAAACGCCCGGTGCACACGCTTGCCCCCGCGATCGTCGAGAAAGAGGGAAGAGCCTTCGCACTGGCGACACCTGGGGCCGACGGGCAAATTCAAACCCTGCTTCAGATCATCGCCCGGCTTGATCTTGAGGGCCTGCCGTTGAGCGAGGCGATCCACCGGCCGCGCTGGCGCAGCGAAGCGGGCACGCTATTGATCGCGGAAAACCATCCGATGATTTGCGCACTTGAGGCGCTGGGCCACAAGACGGTGACGCGGGCCGATGGCGACACCTGCTTTGGCGGCGTCGTATGTGCGGGGATCGAGGACGGCGCGCCCTTCGCGGTGTCCGACTGGCGCAGGGAAGTATGGTCCGGAGTGGTCTGAACTACAGTTTGCCGATCAGCCAGTGATGCAGCGGCGCCATTTCGCGCCATTGCGACGCGCAAAAGTCCACGAAGGCTTCGTTGAACAATTCATCTGGATGCGGCAGCTCCCGGCTGGCCCAGAGGCCATTGAACTTCAAAAACCTCTCCGCCGCCGCGTCGCTTGCCGAAAGCCCGCGTGGCACACGGGCATAGTGGTCGCCGCCGATGGCGTGACCGCCTGCTTCGAGCTTTGTCGTGATTTTCGCGAGCTCCGATCTTGGACCGTCGTCAACGACAACCTGCCGGAACGCCGCAAGACGGTCCTTGTCGAAGCCGTGATTGCCGGCACCGAGAATGAGCGCATCTGCGGTGAGCCGGAAGAAGAAGCCCGACAGCGCCGCTTTGCGGTTTCCCTGCCAGAACCACAGATCGAGATGGTCCTTGTAGGGCGTCTTGTCTTTCGAGAACCGGATGTCGCGGTTGATGCGGAAAATCGAGCCGTTGACGCGCGGCTCAGCTTGGATGTCCGGTGCGATGGATCGCAATGGAAAGGCGACCGCCTCGATGAAGGCCTTGGCCGGCGTGATGTAATGGGCATCGTAGTCGGACCGGTGTGCGTCGAACCAGGTCTTGGTGTTGTTGGCGCCGAGGCCCTCAAGGAAGGCGACCGTCGCGGGGGAGAACATGACCACTGCTTGCTACTCCGGCTGCACGAGCTGGCAGTGCGGGCGTTGGTAAAGGCGGTCCAGATAGCCGTTGACCTCGTCGAGCCCGTCGGTAAGTCCGGCCCGACGCCCCCAGTTCAGGGCGAAACTTGCAATGATGTCCGTGACCGAAAAGGCGCCGCCGACGAGATGGTCCGCGTCCATCAAAACGTCATTCATCACCGTTGCGCCCTTGCGGAACTCCTGGCCATTTGGCGCGATCACCTCGGCAATACGCTCCTCTTCGGGATAGATGAACGTGTGTTTCGCGCTGTGCCACAGCCAGGCCTCAAGCTCCGCGAGGGTGAAGCAGGTCCATTGATCATGCAGGGCCCGGTCCCAGGACCCCGGCTGCGCGATGAGGCCCTTTTCCGGGTGGGCATCGGCGAGGGCGATGCAAATGGCGGCGGATTCGAACAGAGGCCGGCCATCGATGGTCGCCGCGGGGAGCTTGCCCATTGGGTTGACCAGCTTCAGCTCGTCGGAGTGGAACAGGGGGCGAGCTTCGATGCTCTCGTAGTCGAGACCGAGTTCAAGCAGCGTCCAGCGGCAGCGCAGGGAACGCGAAGGGGAGGTTTCGTACAGGGTGATGTCCATTTGAGTGCTTCCTCTTCGTGGGCCCAGTCGGCGTTCACGAGGCGCGCTTTACTGCAGATGCCCCGGAGACGCCTGCGGCCTCCGCAGTAACGAGCGTGTATATGCGGCCGTCAACAACGCTCAAGGCCGTTTCATCGGCGAGTTTGCCGCTGCATCGTTCCCCAACCAGAAACCGGCGTGCGAATTCGGGTTGCCGCCCAACCGGTGTCACATCCACTTTCCCACCACGCCGGACGTCGCCAAACGTCAACAGGTATCTTTGCTGATCATCACTGTCCTTGGAGACAAAGCACAGTTGCGGCGACCCTCCCGCGGTCACGGCGGGCTGCTGGACTGCCGGCATCCAGACAAGATTTTTGCCGGGTCTCACACCTTGCCGGGCGAACAGGTCGCGGGCGACCTCAAACGGCGTTCGAACCGCTTCGTGATATCCCATAACCGGTCTGTACCAGCGCCCGGCATGGAGCGACATGTCGACCGCATCGCGGGTCGCCTGGTCGGGCCAGCTCACGGTGCACCGGATCCGTCTGGCGCCGTTTCGGCCATCTGCAGACCGTTCGGTGACCTGCACATCGCAGAGCATTGCTCCTTCGGGGAGAAACAGTCTCCCCGAATAGTGATTGCCGACATCGACGAAGGAGCCGCGATCGGCAAAAAACGTGAATTCGTCGATCGACAACGTGTCGAGCTCAACCAGATGAGAATCGCCCTGCTCGTCGCTGAGCTCCAGGGGCAAGGCGATGGCGTGTGTGTACATCGCCTGGGTCTGTTTGCTGGCACGCCAGGCATTGACAAGAACCCAGCCGGCGAGAGCGGCATGGTACAAAGCCAGCACCGCAATAATCACCGTGATGCCGAGCGGCATGTAGAGCGGCTGGCCGATCAGGGGGCGCAGCAGTGTGAAGACGACCGCACCTATGCTTGCCGTCAGGATCACCGCCTGGGGCAGCACAAGTCTGAGCGGCAGATGTCCTTGCAGCTTCTTGGAGGAAATTCTGAACCGGATGTTCTTGCGCACCAGACCGAGTGTCGAGAGGAGGCCTGCCCCGAGGCGGGCCATCGCATAGACCTCCGTGGCGAACATGTTCCCGAATCCGCGGCCGAACTCTTCGTAAAACAGGTATGTGGCGAGCAAATAGGGAGCGAAAAATCCGAGAAATACCCACGGATTGCTCCAAATGGGCGGCACCTGTGCGAAGAGCACGACGATCGGCGCCAGGTAGTAGATGGCCTTTTGCCAGCAATCGAGATAACTCGACGTCAGGGCGAAGTAGCAAAGCCTTTGCGGCATGGTCAGCTTGCGGGTGAAGGGTATTCCCTCCTCTCGGCAGACCTGCATGTTTCCTTCGCCCCACCGCAGCCGCTGGCGCGAATACCCCGGAAAATCCGTCGGCGCGATCCCGAAGGCGAGCGGCTCGGGGTGGTACGCGGTGTCGTGTCCAAGTTTTTGCAGCTTCACCACCGCGTGCATGTCCTCAGTGACAGTGTCGGTCGGGAAGCCGCCGATTTCGTCTATCGCCGACCGGCGCACGATGGCCGAACAGCCGCAGCAGGTCGCGGCGTTCCAATGGTCGCGGCCTGGCTGTCCGACGTAGTGAAAAAATGACTGTTCCTGCCAAATCAGCCGCCGGTGCTTGTCTCGTCCGTGCTGAAACGAGTCCAGATTGAAGTAATCCTGCGGCGTCTGAACCAAGGCGATTTTCGGATCGCTGAAGTACCCCAGCATGCGGTCGAGAAAGTTGCGTTGTGCAACATGGTCTGCATCGAACATGGCGACAAAATCGCCGGTGGCGTATTTGAGGCCGTGATTGAGGTTTCCGGCCTTGGCGCCTTCGTTGGTGGTGCGGGCGAGGTACTCACAGCCGAGCTCCCGCGCCATGGCTTTGACTTCGGAGCGGTTGCCGTCGTCCAGCACCCATGTCTTGTGCGGATAATCCATGCGCACGGCTGCCAGAACCGTCCTGCGCACCACGTCCATCGGTTCGTTGAGCGTCGGAATGAAAACGTCAACCCGGAGGTCGCCGGGTGCGGTGGACACGCGGCGGTCCTTGCGTTTCCACGCCGTCAGAACGATGAGCAGCGACATCAGGAATCCATAGACCTCGGCGCCGTAGAATGTCGCTGAGAAAATCGGAGCGTCCGGATTGAACGCGGCGGGCCGCCACGCCAGATAGACCACCGCACAGATGACGTAGATGGCAAGGCAAATGATGCGGACCTTGTGACGGGTCGGATCGGCGTCGGTGTATAAGTCCGCGATCTGTTCGGGTTCGCGTTCATCGCCTGCGGCATGGTCCGGCGGGGGGAATGCAATCACGTCGGCGCGCGAGTTCTGATTGGGGGGCTTTCTCACTCAGGCACCTTGTTCTTGTGCTTGTTGCTGCGGCAGCCGTGCTGTTCGTGTCTAAACAGCTGCAGCAACTCACCAGAGCATATATGGCCTCGCGGCAGTCACAGCAACAGTTTCGGGGCCTCCGACCAATGTGCAAGCTGCGTACGGTAACTGCCAGTGCCGGCTCAGCTGTTTCACGCGACCCGAGAAATCGGCTGCGGCAAGGATATGTACCGAACCACTTGAAGAGTGGTGCAGACGGTTGTACTGATGGCTTAAATGAGTCTGGCATTTGGCGATAATCGGTCGAAGTGCTCAACCACTTCGGATATTCGGCGGGATTTGAAGCAATGAAATTCTTTCTGAACCTGGTGGCCGGGGCAGCCCTTTCGTTCGGTCTGGTGACGGCGGCGAGCGCTGCTGACTGGGAGCCGCCGCAAACGACGGCAGATGGTGACACGATCGCCCTGTTCTTCGGCGGCGACATTCGTCAGAGATCGTATTTCGGATATACCGGGTTTGTGTTCTCGCCTTTCGGAGACCTGTCGCAAGACGGTTTTTTGCTTCGCGGCGTGGTCGGCGGCGGCGAGTATGAATACGACAATGCCGGTGTCGCCGGTGGTGAGGTCGATGCCGATCACGTGACCTTCGACGGCACGGTCGGTTATCAGATGTTCTTTGACATGTTCCGTGCCAGCGTCTTTGCCGGGGTGAACGTGCAGGACCATGATTTCTCGCCGAACGATCCCGGCAACTCGACGCGCGGCACCGAAGTCGGCTTTACCGCCGTTGGCGAATTGGAGACGCTGGCGTCTTCTCCGTTCTATGCCAATGCCCAAGGCAGTTACTCGACGGCCAACGACACCTATTGGGCGCGCGGTCGGGTCGGGCTGCGTTGGGAGCAGTTCGTTGTCGGACCGGAAGGCATCGTCTCCGGAAACAATGAATATGATGCCGCGCGCATCGGCGGGTTCGTCATGATGGATCTCGGCATGTTCAACGTGTCCGTCTCTGGCGGATATGCGGATGTTGACGGCACCCAGAGCGATGACAGCGCTTATGGTGCGTTCGGTGTGGGCGTCGCGTTCTGAGCGCGCCCGTGCCTGATCCGACAGCTTTTTGATACCTCCTGACCGTCACTTCCCGGGTTTGGCCGAATTGTCACATTGACGTGACAGGGTCGCTCGGTGCACAGCACCCCCAGTTTGTATTCAAACCGTCTACAGAACCTCCATTTAGGCACTTTCGACGCGCGCCGCGCCGGCCTGCCCGCTTCCGGAGTTGGGATCGGTCATGCAGATTTATCTTCCGATTGCCGAGCAATCGCTGAACGTCTTCCTCGTTCTGGGAATGGGCGGGGTTGTCGGATTCCTGTCCGGCATGTTCGGCGTTGGCGGCGGCTTTCTGATGACGCCGCTGCTGATCTTCTCCGGCATTCCGCCGATTGTCGCCGTGGCGACGGAAGCCAACCAGATCGTGGCTTCGTCGGTGTCGGGCTCGATCGCCCAGTGGCGGCGCAACAATGTCGACGTCAAGATGGGACTGGTGCTGCTGTCCGGCGGCGTGGTCGGCTCGGTCGGCGGTGTGCAACTGGTCAAGGTGCTGCGCGAACTGGGCCAGGTGGACCTGGTCATTTCGCTCAGCTATGTGCTGTTCCTTGGCATTATCGGCACGCTCATGCTGGTGGAAAGCCTGCGCACGGTTATAAAATCGCGTGCCGGCCAGCCGGTGCCGGCGAAGCGGCCGGGCCAGCATAACTGGATCCACAACCTGCCCTTCAAGATGCGCTTCAAGCGCTCCAAGCTCTATATCAGTGCCATCCCGCCGGTGCTCGTCGGCGCGCTTGTCGGCCTTCTGGCCGCGATCATGGGCGTCGGCGGCGGGTTCATCATGGTGCCGGCGATGATCTACTTGCTTCGTATGCCGACCAGTGTCGTCGTCGGTACCTCGCTGTTCCAGATCGCCTTTGTGACCTCGCTCGTGACCATTCTCCATGCCACCCAGAACCAGACGGTCGATGTGGTGCTGGCGCTGATGCTGATGACCGGTGGTGTGATCGGGGCGCAGATCGGCGCGCAGGCCGGACAGAAACTCAAAGGCGAACAGTTGCGCGCCCTGCTGGCCCTGCTTGTGCTTGCCATGTGCGGTAAGATTCTCTTCGATCTGGTGGTCGAGCCGTCGGAGCTGTTTACCGTCTCCTCCAGTTTGGGAGGGCACTGACATGACGTTGCGAAATGCTCTCGGTATCGTTGCCTGTCTGGCGGTCTTGCTTGTGGGGGCAGGTTCGGCTTCGGCGCAGCAGATCGAGGCTGATCTCACCACCCATGCAATCAATGTGGAAACGAACTTTTCCGGTGCCAAGGTGGCCTTGTTCGGCGCGGTGGCGGGCGGATCGGAAGATGAAGACGGCGCGTCCGCTGACATCATCATCGTCGTGCGCGGCCCGAAAGACACGCTTCATGTGCGCCGCAAGCGCCGGATCGCAGGCATATGGATCAATGTTGACGGTGCCAGCTTCAGGAACGTGCCGGGCTATTACACGGTTCTGACCAACCGGCCGATTGCGGAAATCGCCTCGTTCAACACGCTGGGGGAACTGCGCATCGGAGTGTCGAGTGTCAAGACCGGACTGCTTCTGGCGTCTGCCGGCGAGGCTCGCAAGAATGCCGGCGATTACATCGAAGCGATCGTTCGGATCCTGGGACGCAAGAAGCTCTATCAGGAAACCGACGGCGGCATCACCTTCATCGGCAAACACCTCTTCCGTGCCGAGTTCGAGCTGCCGGCAAACGTGCCGCTCGGCAATTATGAGGCGGACGTCTATCTGTTCCGCAACACACAACTGGTCAGCCAGTACACGACGCGGCTGGGCATCGAGAAGAGCGGGCTGGAGCAGTGGATATATTCACTGGCTCACGATCAGCCCCTCCTTTACGGTATTTTGTCGGTGCTGTTGGCGATTGCAGCGGGTATGGCTGCGTCGGCCATGTTCCGGAAGCGATAAGGCCTAGAACTATGCCAGACCGTAAGATCAGACGGGTTCATGAAGAGGGCCACTGCACCAAGTTCATGGTGGTTGTGGACGAATCTCCGGAATGCGAGTCGGCGGTCTACTTTTCCGCGCACCGCGCGCGCAGCACGGGTTCCAAGGTCAAAATGCTCTTCGTCGCCGAGCCTGAGGATTTTCAGCACTGGTTGCGGGTCGGTGAAATTCACCGCGAGGAGAGCGAGCAGACCGCGGCGGCGGTCTTCAGGCTCTATCGGCGCAAGCTGAACAGCTGGGGATTCGAGGACATCGAGATCGAAGAAGTGATCCGCCATGGCGAGAAATCCGAAGAGATTGTCGCCAGTATCGAAGACGACGAGGATGTCTCGTTTCTGGTGCTCGGCGCCTCGACCTCGAACGAGGGCCCCGGCCGCCTGGTGACATGGGTCGCCGGCAAGCAGGCCGGCACATTCCCGATCCCCATCGTCATCATTCCGGGCACGCTCGATCTCGAAGAGATTGAAGCGCTGGCGTGAGGACGGGATGCTCCCACTCTTGCATCCGTCATGGCCGCGGAAGCGAACATCCGGTTCAGCTTCACGTCATTGAAAAGTGGCGGGTATCTGGATTCCCGCTTCCGCGGGAATGATGCCTGTTACTGCGGATCGGTGGCGGGCTCCGGTTCGCCGTTGCGGAAGGCCTCGGCGCCTGGATGCCAGGGCAGGGTGTTCTCTCCAGAAACAGATGGGCCGGTGACAAGGGCACTCTCCGAGAGTGCTGCTGCCACCAGCCAGATATGGCGTTTCGGCAGGCTTGAATGGGCAATGAGCGCTCGTTCGCCCAGAGGCGTTACAAGTTGCAGGGGAATGGCGCCGTAAGGCTTGAACTCCGCCTTGCCGGCGGCCATGCGCGCCGCATGCTGCCACCCGAGCACCGCCACGTGCAGCTGATCGGTGCCAAGCAGGCTGGCGAGGCGGCCGGCCGTCGGCGCCCGCGCCACCCGGGACTTCGCCGACGGCAGATGGTCGCCAAGCACCGCGACCACCTGTTTGGCAAGGTCATAGGTGGCGGGGTCCTCGCGGTGGCAGCCGATCAGCAGATGCTTCAGGCGGTAGACCGTCCACTGGCCGTAGGGCGTGTGGCCGCTCAGCAGCGTTGCCGCCGCGGCCGCACCAAGACCCTGCAGGAGGCGCCGCCTGATCAATCGTCGAACACGTCGAGATTGAGCACCGCCGTCACCACGTAGTTGGGCACGTCGACCACCTGACCGACCCTGAGGTCCACCGCGACACTGGCCAGGATATAGGCCTGCTCGGCGCTCAGTCCGTGTTCGCGCTGGATATAGGCGATCATCTTGATGAGGGCGTTGCGGGCAGCCAGCGTCAGGTCTTCCGACAGGTTTTCGAGGTTCTTGATCTTTTCGCTGTCGAGATAGGTGTGCGGGGCGATGACTTCGCCGGCGTTTTTGATCGGCAGACCGATGGTCTGGTAGAACTTGGAGGGCTCCATGGCCTTGATCTGGGCGCCGCCTTCGACTTCAGGTCCGGTGATGTGGGCGCCCTGGCCCTTGCGGATTTCGGTAACGAGGGTCACCACGGCGCCGGTTTCGATGGCAGTGCCGGAAACCTCGCCGTCGCCCTGAGCATAATGCACGTCGCCGACAAAGAGGCCGCAGCCGTCAATGAAGCAGGGCAGCAGCAGTGTGGTGCCGATCTGCATCTGCTGCACATCCATGTTGCCGCCGTTCTCGCGCGGCGGGATGGTGCGCAGGCACTCGGCCTTGTGCGAGCCTTCCGGACCGCAGACCGCGGTCGGCAGGGCGCCGGTGGGCTCGGGCGGCAGGGCAACGCCGCCGGCCGCGCCGAGATCGGCTTCACGCTTCAGCCAGGCGGTTGTTTCGGGTGCGCCGGGCAGCACGCCGACGGAACCCATGAACGCTTCATAGGGTACCTTCACGCCGGGCATCTGGTCGGAGACCGCATGGGTGCGCGACAGCTTCCAGTTCACCAGATGTGGTTTGGTATAGATGTCGCGCAGGAAGCCGAAGCCCGGCACGATGACCGTATAGCCGTATTCGTCAGGCTCGATATCGACCAGCGTGACGGCCAGCACGTCGCCGCGTTTGGCGCCTTCGATGTAGACCGGGCCGGTCATCGGATGCACCAGATTGAGATCGACCGCGGCCAGATCGTCGGCGTTGGAATCAAGCGTGAGATCGGAATCGAGCGCATCGCGGGTGTGGAAGACGATCGTGTCGCCCGGGTTGGCGCGCGAAACCGGCGGGATCTCCTGATGGTAGCGATTGAAGCAGTTGGGATCGTCAACGCAGTGCGCGCCCTGCTTGTCGATCACCACCTTGTTCTGCCATTTCACCTCTGTGGTGTCGGCGCCGGCGATGCTCGATGCGGTGAGAAACAGACCAGCGCTCAGCGCCAGTGCTCTTGCAATCTGGGACATGAAACCCCTCCCTGTATTGAGTGGTGATCGGTTTTCCTGGTTATTGAATGAAAGTATGAGCCGCCCGGGCGGTTGTAACAAGGCGCACGTGCCGACCTTTCCGCGAGATGAGATGCGGTGGTTGTTCAGCGCCTGGCCTGGAAACGGGTTGCCGCCGGCGCGGGAGGGGGAGGCGCGCCGGCGGCAGGTCAGGGTGATGGGCGCACAACGGGAGGGGAGCGTGCGCGCCGATCGCCTGTTAGTTCCGTGTCTTCACGACCACATTCGACGGCTGGTTCTGACGGATCTGCTGGGTGGTCGACTGGGACTTTTTCTTCTTCGGACGTTCGCCCTTCACGACAATCGGCTCCATGGTGCAATGGTCGCAGGGGCCGTGGTCGCCGGCGATGGCGAGCGAGGGGGCAACGGCGGTGGCGCCGATCACGGTGGCGAGGGCGAGTGCGGTAATTCTAAGCATTGTGGTCTCTCCAGTTGGGTGTGTGACGCGGCCGGTCGACCGCTGCAGATGACCGTTAGTCGCAGCGGCCCGAGAAAGGTTCAAAGGTTCAGAATCTTTTTTCCGTGTATGCGATTTCCACACGTTCTGGATGCTCAAGCGGCAACGCTGGTCTTGGACTCCATTGCAGCGACCATCAGTGCCGCCACCGCATCTGCCGTTGCGGCGGACAGCGTCCATCCCAGATGCCCGTGTCCGGTGTTGTAGAAGACGCGGGGGTTTTTCCCGCGCATCACGCAGGGCATCATGTTCGGCATCATTGGGCGCAATCCGGCCCATGGCACGCACTGACGGGTGCTCATTTCGGGGAAGTGTCTGCGGCACCAGTCGATCATCGGCTCGATGCGCCGCCAGGGAATGTCCCGGTTCAGTCCGTTGAATTCGGCGGTTCCGGCAACCCGGAACCGGGTGGCGCCGAGACGGGAGGTGACGATCTTCGCATTGTCGTCGAGCAGGCTCATCCAGGGCGCCGCGTTCTGATCTTCGGGTTCCTGCAGGTTGACCGTGATCGAGTATCCCTTCACCGGATAGATGTTGACCCGGTCGCCGAGGCTGTGCGCCATGTCTCTCGACAGCACGCCCGAGCAGATGACGATCTGGTCATAAGTGTCCTTCAGCGCATCCTTGCGCCGGTCACCCTTTCGGAACACCGCCGGTCGGCTCTTGATCGTGACGGCGTTGCCGGTGGCCTTGACACCCAGCACCTCTGTGGACAGGCGCATTTCGACGCCGTGTCGTTCGCAGGCCTTGCCGAGCCCGTTGGTGAATTTGTGGATGTCGCCGGTGAAATCGGACGGGGTGTAGAAACCACCGTAAATCTCGCCTCTAAGCGAAGGCTCGAGCGTCTTGATCTCTTCCGGTGTTACCGCCTGGCGATCAAGGCCGCCTTTCTTGAGGAGTTCGGTGACCCGGGCCGCCGTGTCGAATTCGGCCTTGGTCTTGTAAAAGTGCAGGATGCCGCGATCCTCGAGATCGAACTCGATACCTTCATCCTCGACCATTTTCTTGAGATGCCCGCGCGCTTCGATCGCCAGTCTGGCGGTTGCGATGGTGCTGTGCTCGTATTTCGGGATCGCCGCGATGAACTCGGCCATCCAGGACAACTTGTGCCAGGAAGGCTTCGGATTGACCAGCAGCGGGGCGCCCGGCATGAACATCCACTTCATGCCCTTCAGGACAGTCGTCCAGCTGTTCCACACTTCCGCGTTGGAGGCGGACAACTGGCCGCCATTGGCGAAGCTGGTTTCCATGGCGGGGTAGGGGTTCCTGTCGAACAGGGTGACTTTGAAGCCGCGTTTCGCGAGGGTATAAGCGGTCGTGGTTCCGGTGATACCGGCACCGATAACCGCAACGCGGGTTTGCTGAGATGACGTCATAAGGCACTCTCCTCTCGCCATCGGCGAGGTCGAATGCCCCCTCTGTCATTGGCCTGAGAGTTTCGCGTTCGGCCTTCATGGCCTGGCGCTTACACCGTCGGCGGGAGCAAATAAGCCCCACTTTCCAGAGTTTGAACCTGATCCAGCGGTACTTTTGCCTGAGAGTTTCCGGGGCGGTTGCTCCTTCGGCGACATCGGCTTACGCGATATCTCTCCCGCTGTGGCGCCGCATTAGTTGGTTTGCACCGGTCAGTCAAGCGGCAAGTTGTGCAGCGGGCACCTGGCGCCCGACGAATGCGCGTCAATGCCCAAATTCAGGAGACTTCGGACATTGACGCACAAGGCTGTGGATGAGAGCGGCCGACAGCGGCCCCTTCTAGTCGGTGGATGTGTCTTCCGTCGACAGAGGCATGTAGAGGTCGCCGCCCTGGCGGTATTTCTCAGCCATCGCCTCCATGCCCTCCTTCTGCGCTTCGGCGCGGATGTCCTGACTGATCTTCATCGAGCAGAATTTCGGGCCGCACATGGAGCAGAAGTGCGCCACTTTGTGGGCCTCCTTGGGAAGCGTCTGGTCATGGAAGTTGCGGGCGGTCTCGGGATCGAGCGACAGGTTGAACTGGTCTTCCCAGCGGAACTCGAACCGGGCGCGGCTGAGGGCGTCGTCGCGCAGTTTGGCCGCAGGATGGCCCTTGGCGAGATCGGCCGCGTGGGCGGCGATCTTGTAGGTGATGACGCCGGTCTTCACATCGTCGCGGTCGGGCAGGCCGAGATGCTCCTTGGGCGTCACGTAGCAGAGCATGGCGCAACCGTACCAGCCGATCATCGCCGCCCCGATGCCGGAGGTGATGTGGTCGTAACCCGGCGCGATG
>JAJFHL010000344.1 GCA_021775615.1 Hyphomicrobiales bacterium | reverse complement strand
CTCACGGTCGCGGGCCGCCTAGAACACGATCGGCTTAGGTGATTCAACCCAAGCCGATCGTGATCTAGTACGCGTCGCGCTTTATGTGATTCGGCAAGGGGTGTGGGCCGGTGCAGATTGAACTCAACAAGCTCAAGTGGCGGCCTTACGCCTCTTGGCGGTTGTCTTCGAGGGGAAACATGGGGCGGCGAACATTTTTGTAAGGCAAGCGACCATAGCGCGGGGTGCACAGCGCACCGCTGTCGCATGTGATGATCTCGCCCGCGACTGGTTCGAAAGCAGCGCGAAAATGTTGCATGGACTTGATCGCGACGGCCCGCCGTTGTTCCGGTTCGATCCCGAATGTCCTGAATTGCTGGAGGTCGAGCATCTGCCGCGCCAGCGTGGTGATCAACACGTCAATGCCGCCAATTCGGACTGTGGCGGAAGGGCCAAAGCTGTCCTTCAGACCGCCGGTCATCGGGCCGTCACCGACGAAATCGCCATCGCTCAGCGACAGCAATATTGCTTCGACATCCAGTGGGCCGCCGCCAAACGCCGGGTCGGTCTTGCCGCCAAGCGCAATTTGAACCGACGCCCCGATCTCGCAGGATTGAAGCTTTTCAACAGCCCCGCCATCGACCATCGGTCCAAAACAGGCATCCGCAACATTCGCGTCCAGCAGCGCTTTCAGCAGCGCCGTTGAGTCGCCGTAAGCGCCTGCACCAGGATTGTCGGCATAATCAGCGATAACGAGCGGCCCCTCCGCGCCCCTGAAAGTGGCGGCGTGCCTGGCGGCCTCCTCCACCGTCCAATAGCGGTTGAGGACATCTTCGCGCTTTTCCCACATGTCATCGGAGATCGTTTGGGCAAAGCGTTTGTGCGCCTCGAAATCACCCTGGCCGGTCACCAGGACGGTCGGTCCGACCTCGTTGATATCGGCGCTGGCAAAGCCGGCATTGACGCTCACCGCGAACACGTCATCCAGCGCCTCATAGCCACGCGCCTTCTCCAGGCGCGCAACCATGGGGCCGATATCCGTGCGCCCTCCATTGACTTCTTCCAGCATCGGCACACGCGCCATGATCGTGCGCGGTGTTATCTCACCTGACATTGTGCGCTCCAGAATATCGCCGGCCTGGCGCGCGATCTGGCGCATATCAACGTGGGGATAGGTCTTGAACGAGACGATGATATCGGCCAGCTCGACCATTTGCGCCGTGACGTTGGCATGGGGATCAAGCGTGATCGCGATGGGTATGGATCGGTCGATGACCTTCCGGATGCGGCGCAGCAGTTCGCCTTCGCCGTCTTCGCAAAAATCGGCAACCATCGCGCCATGCAGCGCCAGCAGAATCCCGTCGAAGCCGCCGTCCGAGGCCCGTCCGACGATCGGATCGCAGAACCAGTTATATGCCGCACGCTTCACATAGCCGCTCGGTCCGGCGGCAATGCTCAAGACATGCGTAATGTCCCAGTCATGGGCGCGCCCGGCGTCAAGGAATCCCGCAAGCTCCGTATTGGCCCTGCCCCGTTCGGCCAGTGGCGCCTCGCCGCGCAAAAAGAAGCGGTTGCGAAAGGCATCTTCGTCGGTTTGCAGTGCGCTGAATGTGTTTGTTTCATGCGACACTTCGGCGGTGAGAACCTTGAAGCCCATTTTCTTATACGCCGTGTGTTGGAAGGTTAAAGCGGATGATGACAGGCGACCGGATGGCCGTCATCGGCGCGCAGGACCGGCAATTCGGTCCTGCATTTTTCCGTTGCCACGGGGCAGCGCGCCGCAAACGCGCAACCCGGTGGCAGGTCGAACGGGCTCGGCACCTCACCGCCCAGCGGTTCAATGGTGCGGCGCAATTTGGGGTCCGGATCAAACGTGCTGTCCAGCAGCGTCCGCGTGTAGGGGTGGCGGGCTGCCGCATCCGTACTGGGCAGCGCTTCGACCACGCGCCCGAGATACATGACCAGAATTTCGTCGCAGAAGTATTTGACCAGAGACAGATCGTGCGAAATGAAAATGTAAGTCAGGTTCAGCTCGTCGCGAAGCTTTTCCAGGAGGCTGATAATCTGCGCCTGGACCGACACGTCAAGCGATGCCGTGGGTTCGTCAAGCACCAGCAGGGCCGGATTGAGAGCCAGCGCCCGCGCGATGCCGACACGCTGCTTCTGGCCACCGGAGAGCTGGTGCGGATAGGAACCGGCAAGCTGTTCGCTCAAGCCCACCATGGACAGGAGTTCGGCGGTCTTGTCGTCCGCTTCGCTTGCCGTCTGCCGAACGCCCTGCACCTGAAACGGTTCGGTGACCGCGTTACGGATCGTATAGCGCGGATCGATAGCCGAGTAAGGGTCCTGGAAAACCATTTGCATCCGCGCCCGCAACGCGCGCATCGGTTTTGGCTTTTGGGCAAGAAGATCAAGATCTTCGAACTGCACATCGCCGCTGCTGGGCTCGATCAGACGCAGGACAAGGCGCGCCAGTGTGGACTTGCCGCAACCCGACTCGCCGACAACGCCGACCACCCGGCCGGTGTCGACGGAAAACGAGACATCGTTGACCGCATGCATGGAGCGCACTGGGCGAAAGGGCCCGCCGCCGGAGACAAATTTCTTGGAGAGATGCCTGACGTCCAGGAGCGTGGTCATTGCGCCGCCTCCAGGGCAAAGTGACACGCCGCCGCGCGCTTAGCGCCCGTTTCGAAAACCGGCACGTTCCTTGTGCAAACCTCCTCTGCAATCGTGCAGCGCGGGTGAAAGCGGCAGCCTGATGGATATTGCGCAACACCCGGCACGGTGCCTTCAATGCCCTTCAGCCGCACCGTCTCGGAAAGCCCGTGCGGAATGCAGCCGATCAGCGCCTTTGTGTAGGGGTGTTTCGGGTTGTCGAAGATGTCCTGTACCGGGCCGCGCTCCACCGCCGTGCCGGCATACATGACCATGACCTTGTCGCAGGTCTGCGCAACCACGCTCATGTCATGCGTAATCAGGACAAGGCTCAGATCGCGTTGTTTGACCAGATCGCCGAGCAGACGGATGATCTGTGCCTGAACCGTCACATCAAGTGCGGTTGTCGGCTCATCGGCGATCAACAGGTCGGGATCGGCCCCCAGGGCCATGGCGATCACGATGCGCTGCTTCATGCCGCCTGACATTTGATGCGGATAGAGGTGATAGATCGACGCCGGTTCGGGAATGCGCAGATCTCCAAGCAACTCAACCGTACGTGCTTTCGCACCCGCCCTGTCAAGGCCAAGATGAAGTCGCGAGACCGCATCGACCTGCGGGCCGATTTTCTTGAGCGGGTCGAGCGACGTCATCGGGTTCTGCGTAATCAGGCCGATACGTCCGCCGCGCAGTTTGCGATATTCGTTCTCGGATAGCCCGGTCAGCTCGATGCCGTCGAACTCGACCGTGCCATGATCAATCTGCCCGCCGATGAGCGGCAGCAAACCCATGATGCCCATCGCGGTCAGGGATTTTCCGGATCCGGACTCGCCGACAATGCCGATAATCTCGCCACGCTCCAGTTGGAACGACACGCCCGATAGCGGTGCAATGGGTCCAATGGAGACGCCGAGATCCTGAACGCTGAGCATGGTCATGAGCGCACCCGGTCGCGAATGTCGAGCGCCCGCACCAGTTCATCGCCGAACAGGTTGACCGCGATAACCGTGGCCGCGACGGCGACGCCCGGATAGATGATCACCCATGGCGAAATGAACAGCTGCGCCGTACCGCTGCTCATCATTGCGCCCCAGCTTGGCGTGGGTGGCTGCGCGCCCAGACCGAAGAAGCCGAGCGTTGCTTCGAGAACAATGCCGTCGCCGACAGCCAGCATGCCAACCACAATCACCGGGGCCAGTGCGTTGGGCAGCAAATGGCGCAGAACCACATGCGCAGGCGTCGCGCCAAGATTAATGGTCGCTTCCACGAAGGTTTCGCTTTTCAGGCGGACTATCTGCGCCCTGGTCAGCCGTGTGAACTGTGCAAGATAGGCGATGGCGATCGCAAACGTCGTGCTGGTGAGTCCGGGACCGATGATCGCCACGAAAATAAGCGCAATCAGGATGTCCGGAAACGACCAGGTGAGATCGACAACGGTCATCACGGCGCGCTCGAACAAGCCGCCGAAATATCCCGCGGCCGCGCCAAGCAACATACCGACGCTCACGGAGATCGCAATCGCTGTCGCGCTCACCGAAAGCGAGGTACGCGCGCCATAAAGAACACGGGAGAAAACGTCGCGGCCGAATTCGTCGGTGCCCATAATGTGGGGCCAGCCGGGGGCGGCATTGGCGTTGGCGAGGTTTTGCGCCGCCACATCGAAGGGCGTGATCCATGGAGCGAAGAAGGCCACCAGCAAAAGCAGGATAAGGAAGCCGCCGGCGACAATGCCGATCGCCGAGGAAAAGGCGCGAAATGGCGCGAAACCGGAGAGTTTGTTCCAAACTGCAGACGTCATTTTGTGGCCTCGCGGATGCGCGGATCCATGGCGGCCTGCGCAATGTCGCCGATAAGGGTTCCGATCATGACGGCAAGTGCCAGCATGAGCAGGCTGCCCTGGACAACCGGGTAGTCACGCTGCCCGAGGGCGCGGATGAGAAGGCTGCCAAGGCCGGGCCGGCCGAACACGAACTCGACCGTAACCGCGCCGCCCAGGATCCAGCCGATGCGCAGCGCAAGGATGGTCACCACAGGCAAAAGCGCATGGGGAATGAGGTGCCTGAACAAGATGGTTGGGCGCGACAGGCCCTTGGCGTGAAGCAGCGTTATGAAGTCTTCCCGCCCCACTTCGAGCAGCGCAACGCGTGTGACGCGGGCAACGAGCGCGATGCCGCCAAAACCGATCGTCAGCACAGGCAGAACAAGTGCTGTCCAGTCACGGGCGCCGGACACCGGAAACCAGCCAAGATTGACGGCAAAAAACAGGATCATCAAAAGCGCCAGCCAGAAGCCGGGCACCGTTGAGCCCAACAGGATGAAGCCTTTGACGAACTGTTCGCCCCAGGTTTTCTGCGAGGCCCAGGCGACGATGCCGAGAATGAGACCCACGATGGAGGAAAACAAGAAAGCCAACCCGCCCAGTTGCAGGCTGTAGGGAAGGTTTTGCGCAATCAGATCGGCGACCGGGCGGCGCAGCACAATGGCCTGACCGAAATCACCGGTCATGATCTGGCTGATCCAGAGAAAGTACTGCTCGAACAATGACTGGTCCAAACCGTATTTGGCGGTCAGGGCAATCCGGTCTTCCGGCGACGACCCGACACGAATGAGATTGTCGATCGGGTCGCCGGGCAAAAGATGGACGATCAGGAAAATGACGACCGAGATTGCAAGGGAGACCGGAATGATCATCAGCAGTCGCTGAATGGAGTATTTGAGGATCATATCCGGTTCCCGATGCTATCTGGTTGGTCTCAAATCACTTTCGTCCCTATTTCACGACGTCGATATCAACGAAGGTCTGCGAGCGGAAACGCGGTCCGCGTATTGCATCCGGCACGGTCACGGTGTCTTTGTTGAACGCGATGTTCTGCGCCGGCTGATACAGGGGCGCGAACAGATGTTGCGACAACAGGTGCTCGTGATAAGCCTTGAAGTTGGCAATCCGCTCTGCCGATGTGGATGACTTGGTCATCGCCGCGTCCTTGAGCATTTCAGACTTTTCGTCGGTCCACATGGACACGTTCGGATAGCCGAGGCGCGTGCCGGAGAAGAACCATTCCAGAATGTCTGAATTGTTCCAGTCGTAGCTGCGCACGGCCAGCTGATGATTGTTCTTTTTGTATTCGTCGCGGATTGTGCTGGAGTCGAAAACCGTAATCACCGCATCGATACCGACATCCTTGAGCTGCGCCTGGACCACCTGTGTCAGACGCTTTAGGTCGCTATCGTTCTTGGTGAAGAGTTTGACCTGCAGCGGTGCGCCATCTTTCATGCGTACGCCGTCATCCCCCATTGCCCAGCCGGCCTCATCGAGAAGCGCCTTGGACTTTGCCGCATCGAAACTCACCAGAAGCTTCGGGTTCACATCGCCGGCGGGCAAAGTGTCGATCAGGAAGTGGTTCGCCTGGGAGCCGACGCCCTTGTAGACGCTTTCCAGTATGGCTTTCTGGTTGATTGCCAGTGCCGTTGCCTGGCGCACCTTGATGTCGTCAAAGGGGGCCGATGTGGTGTTGATCGGCATATAGCTGATGCCGGTTCCGGCCATGGTGATCACGCCGACATTTTCTTCCGCCTTCAAAATCGGCAGGAAGTCTGTTGGCACACCCATGAGCACATCGATGCCGCCGGTTTTCAGTTCCAGGAATGCGGTGGACTGGTCCGGGATCTCCCGGAAGGTCACCGTCTCCAGATGTGCCGCGCCCTGATTTGTTGAAAGGGCTGAGGGCCATGCATAGTCGTCGTTCCGGGTGACGACCGTTTCAAGGCCGATCTCGAATTTGGTGAGTTTGAACGGACCGGTGCCGACGGCGGTTGAAACGCCGTAGTCTTCGCCAAGACTGTCATAGGACTTTTGGCCGGGAATGCCCATGAACGTGCTGGCGAGGTTGTAGAGAAGGTTTGGTTCAGGCCGTGACATCACAAACCTGACTGTCAGCGGATCGACCACTTCCACCTTTTCGATGGCGGCAACCAGAAAGGCGTTTTCGGTGTCTTTGAAATCGGGAATCCATGACGCGATGGTCTCGGCGTTGAACACTTCGCCGTCATGGAATTTCACGCCGTCGCGCAACTTGAATGTCCAGGACAGGCCGTCCGCGCTCTCTTCCCATGAAACCGCAAGGTGGGGATGGAAGGACTGATCGGCGTCCTGCTCGACCAGGCGGTCATAGATCAGCGACGTCGCGGCATTCAGGTTACTGGAGCGGATTGGATCATAGGAGGTTGCACCGAGCTCGCTGGCCGGAAGAGCCACTGTCGCCTCCCCTGCCATTGCCATGGATGAAAATCCCATTGCGATGATGCCGACGGACAGCATTGCCGATCGCGATAGAAGGTTTAACTTGGTCAGATTTCGCATTTCGGTGTTCCTCATTGTTATGATTATGGGACGTGCAGTGCGCCTATGAGCGCCCTCCCGCAGATGGGCCGGTCGGATCGCCGACATGGCCCGTGTACCGGCTGTAAAGACTCGAGACTTCATTCATGCGCTCTTCGACTTCGGGGCCGAGTTCTATGAACACACCATTGACGAGCAGATTTGCGAGGCTCGCCATTTGGGCCGTCGATTCCCAAAACAGATTGAATTCGGTTGGCACGACAAACATCTCGTCAACGAGATCGTGCCCCCAGTCACAAAATGCATCGGTGACCAGCGTCGTGGAAATTCCATGCAACTTTGCGTCCTGTGCCAGCAAACGCGCCATCCGGGAATAGCGGCGCGCCTCGAAGATAACGAGACAAGCACCGGAATTTTCGGGCATCAGGACTTCAGAAAAATTGCCGCCGGCAAGGTCGACCAGGTGCACGCGCGCACGCAGATTTTGCAACTGATCGACAAAAATCTGTGCCATGCCGCGTTCCGATTGAAAACCTGCTGCAAACACGGCGGGCGCTGACGCAAGCCTTTTGACCACACGGCCCCACTCCGGTGTGTGCGCCAGTTCGTAGACCTGCACGAGCGCCGCCATTTCCAACTCCAGACCACGGGCAAGCTGGTCCTCGCCCGCTTTTGCTCGAAGTTGAAACTCCCGCATGCGGTCACTGATCAGCCACGGCTTGTCGCCGATATCCTTCTTGAGATGATCCTTGAGATCCTTGAAGCTTTTGTACCCAAGGGATCTGCAGAACCGCCCCACGGTCGGTTCGCTGACAGAGACTTTTGCGGCGATACTGGCCGCTGTTTCAAACGCAATGGTGTTGATCTGGCCGAGCATATAGCTCGCGACGGCACGGTCGGCCTTCGAGCCATCTTCAGTACATTTCGACAGTCGTTGACGAACTGAGCTGTTCAGCATTGGAACCCCTACACTCCGATACCAACTACGTAATAAAACTTACAAGATGTCAATAAATTTAATTTTTATGTCATTTCTGAGCGATATGTGATTGGCTGCAAATTGCTCTTGCATTGCGGTCGACACCCTGGAGCATTGTCCGGGTGGGCTGGTCTGACCCATCAAACGGTTCAGTGTGGTCGGACAATGCTCTAGACCCTTTCCTCTTTTTACGGAAACGCTTGATGGTGCCAAATCGGTTCGCTCGGCAAGGCGCGGTGCGCCGTTCGATGCGGTGCATCGGGCAAGCGCCGCAACACCGCCGACGGACCGATATGGCCCACCGAAGGCCGGCTTTTCACGCCCTCTGAACTGCGTTACGGCCCGCTTGTGGTCGGTGAG
>JAJFHL010000343.1 GCA_021775615.1 Hyphomicrobiales bacterium | reverse complement strand
TGACTTCGCCGGCGGCAATGCGGTTGATGGTGGATTCCGGCAGGCGGCGGATCTTCATGACTTCGGTCCCACGGCTTCTCGATCAGGATCGATTCCAGTATTTCAGAGCGGGATCGGACGCAAAACCGGTATCCACTTTTCCTGACCCCACTCCAGGGGACGAAACACTTACATCGTCGACAGGTAGTCCTTGGTCAGAACCTTGCCCTCTTCGACGGCCGGCTGATCGAACGGATCGACGCCGAACAGATGCCCCATGATGATGGTTTCTAGCATGAAATGCATTTTGAGCGCGCCAAGCGACTGCTCGTCCAGCGCGTCGATGTGGATAACCCGGACCGGTCTGCCGCGGCGAACGAGCACCTCGATCGTGGCGCGCTGCTGGCAATCCACCAGGTCGCCGATGGTGCGGTCGGCGAGGTATCCGACAAGCGGGTCCTTGGCATAGGCGCTGGCGATGCGCGTCCCGGTGCCGGCCACGTTGGAGGTGACGATGGTCAGGAGCTTGTCGGCCGGGCCATCCAGGAAGAGCTGCAACTGGCTGTGCTGGTCAACCGGGCCGGCCGCGGCAAGCGCGGTCAATCCCTTGCCGTCCTTGCCGAGGCTCTCCGACACGAGCTGAACGAACCAGCGGGCGAAGAACCGCAATCGGTCGCTATAGGGCATGAGGACCGAGGTGGCGACACCCGCGTGTTGTGCAAGAGCGAATTGCAGCGCCGCACCCACTGCGGGCGCGCAGTCTTCGGGCGGCGCACCTTCGAGGATCGGCGCCAGCGGACCTGCGGCCCCGAGGCGCAACGCGTCCGGCTGGAGACCGAACATGATCCCCGGCAGGAGGCCAACATTGGAGAGAACCGAATATCGTCCGCCGATGTCGCGGTCGTGGTCGAGCACCGGAATGCCATGCATGGCGCACAGGCGACGCACGGCGTTGCCGTCGCCATCGTCCGGTTCTGACAGGGCCAGAAAGTGGTGCTCAATGTTCCAGTCCAGCCCCTCCGCCTTCAGCGCCTCCAGGGCGCAGATCATCTGCGCGACGGTTTCCGGCGTGTTGCCGGATTTCGAGATCACCAGGAAGCGCGCGGTCTTCAGGTCCAGTGAGCGGAACAGATGCTCAATGGTGCGGGGGTCGAGATTGTCGAGGAAATGAAATCTGGGTCCGGATTCCGCCGGCGGCCCCTCAATCTGAATGCCGGCCAGCTGCGCCAGAGACTGAGCCCCAAGGCTCGAACCGCCGGTGCCGAACAGTACAATGTCACGCGCGCCGCGCATCAAAAGCTCCGCAGCGCTGCGGCACGCCTCGATGTCATCGCGCCGGTGCGGCAAATGAAGCAATGGTAAAGTGCCGGTCCCGTGCCATTTCCGGATCTGCTCAAGCGCGCCGGAGGTCGCCGTCAGGGCGCTTTCGAACTGCCCCGCACTGATCACACCCGCCCGGCCATCGTCAGCCAGGCACGAGGATATGTCCTGAGTGTAGCGGTGCATCAGGTGAGTCGACGCACGGCCTTGCTCACTGGGTCGGCTCGAGGGGTTCGATGCCCTTTGGCTGTCCAACCACGGTGACGATGAGCGAGCCGGGAAGAAGAAGCCTCTGGGCGACCCGTTTCACATCCTCCTGGGTCACCGCCTCAATCAGCGAATTGCGGCGGTCGATGTAGTCGATGCCGAGACTTTCCAGCTGAATGCCGAGGATCTGGCCGGCAATCTTGGTCGAGGTGTCGAAGCGCAGGGCGTAGGACCCGGTGAGATATGTCTTGGTGGCGTCCAGCTCATCGGGCGTGGGCCCATCGTCGGCCATGCGCTTGAGTTCACGCTCAATGATTTCAAGCGCCTCGCCGGCGCGATCATTCTGGGTGGCGGCGCCACCGAGAAACAGGCCGGCCTGCTCAAAGGGCGACAGGTAACTGTAGACGGAATAGGAAAGGCCGCGCTTCTCGCGCACCTCTTCCATCAGCCGTGAGGTCAGCCCGCTGCCGCCGAGCACGTGGTTCATGACATAGGCGGGGATAAAGTCGGGATCCTTGCGCATGATGCCGACATGACCGAACTGAATGACGCTCTGCGGAATATCCATATCGACTATGGTGCGCACAGGTCCGCTGGTCACCGCTGCTTCGGGCAGAGGATTGTCGGCGGATTTTTCCGGCAGATCGCCGAATGTCGTGTCGAGCAGTCCGCTCAAGGTCGCCGCGTCTATGTCGCCAACGACGGCAATAACCAGGTTCCGTTTGGAAAACAGGGCCTGGGTCAGGCCGCGCAGATCATCCGGCGTCACGGCGCCGACGCCGTCGACCGAACCATCGGTGTTGCGGGAGTAGGGATGGTTCTTGAAGGCAATGCGCATCCAGGTCCTGATCGCCACGGTTTCGGGATCATTTTCCTGGCGCTTGAGCGCCTCGGTGATCTGCGCCTTGATGCGCTCGACCGGCTCATCATCGAAGCGGGGTTCGTTGACCGCCAGACGGAGCAGTTCAAATGCGCTGTCGCGGTTTTTCGTGAGTGTTTGGAACCGGCCATAGAAATTGTCGCGCCCGGCGTCAAAACTGAGCCGCACCGCATCTTTCTTCAGGGCTCTTTGAAACTCCTGCGAATCCAGACCGCCTGCGCCCTCGTCCAGTGTGCCGGAAAGAATGGTTGCCAGTCCCTCGCGGTCGGCCGGATCGAGAGCCGCGCCGCCACGAAAGGCGAAACGCACGGCGACCAGCGGAACCGTGTGGTCTTCCACCAGCCAGGCCTTGACCCCCTTGGAAGAGGTGATTTCCTGGATTTCCACCGCGGCGGCAGGGGAAAATGCGGCCAGCATCAAAAGTGTGAACGCCGTCAGATATCGCGTCATCATGATCGTCCCCTGGGATTTGCTCGTCGCCCGCACGCCTGCGATCGCCATCATTGATCCGCCTCTGCAGTCTTTTCGGGCGGCAGCAAAAGACCGGTGACCGAGGCTTCGATGCGCAGATACTTGCCCGCAACCGCGCGCACCTGCTCCAGGGTGACGCGTTCGATACGCTCTGGCCATTGCTGCACATCCTCAACCGATTGACCACTGGTCAGAGCGACACCGAAGATCCTTGCCAGCCGGGTCTGGCTGTCGACGGCGTAGATGGTGTCCGCGATCAACAGGCTCTTGGCATCGGCCAGCTCTTCGTCGGTGACGCCATTCTCGATAATGTCGTCCAGCACGGCATCGATGGCGCCTTCGAGCGCGATCTCATCATTTCCCGGCGCCGGGGAGCCGTAGAGCCCTATGGATCCGCTGTCGAGGAAGTCGCCGGAGTACCAGGCGCCGGCCAGGATCGCCACTTTCTGCTCGACCACCAGCTTGTTGTACAGTCGGCTGGTGGTTCCGCCGCCAAGGATCTGCGCCAGCAGCTCGAGCGCGGCACCTTCGCCTTTTTCCGCCGTGCGGAAACTCGGGGTCAGGTACATGCGCCGGAAGCGCGGCGTGTCGACCCGTGCATCGCGCAGGATGACCCGGCGGGCAGCCTGGTGCGGCGGCTCATGGGCGCGGCTTCGCGGCTTCAGTCCGGGCTGGGCCGGAATCGGCCCGTAATACTTCTCCGCAAGTTCGCGAACCCTGGCTGCGCTGACATCGCCGGCAACGACCAGAATTGCGTTATTGGGCGCGTAATACTGCTTGTAGAAGGAGATCGCGGTGTCGCGGTTGAGGGCTTCTATTTCATGATGCCAGCCGATCACCGGATTGGCGTAGGGGTGCGACAGATACATCACCGCGTTCATCTGCTCGCTCAGGCGGCTCGAGGGATCATTGTCGACCCGCGAGCGACGCTCTTCCAGAACCACATCGCGCTCGGGCAGAACTTCTTCTTCCGACAGAACCAGTTTCGTCATGCGATTGGCTTCCATATCCATGACGAGCGCCAGCCTGTCGCTGGCGACGCGCTGGTAGTAGCCGGTGTAGTCCTGCGACGTGAAGGCGTTGTCCTGACCACCGTTGCGCGCGACGGTCTTGGAGAACTCGCCCGGCGCCAGTTTGTCGGTGCCCTTGAACATGAGATGTTCGAGGAAATGGGCAATGCCCGACTGGCCGGCCGGCTCGTCGCCGGCGCCGACCCGGTACCACACCATATGCGTGACGACGGGCGCACGGAGGTCGGGAATCACGACCACTTCCATGCCGTTGTCGAGTTTGAAGGTGGAGACATTTTCCCCGAGTTTTGCCGCATCGGCCCGCGCAAACGGAAAAGACACAACGAGGGCCATGGCCGCAATGCCAAGCAATGCGCGCCACCACGTTTCGGAAACAGATTTGCTCATGACGGAAGTTGATCTCGCTTGTAGTGTTTTATACCGGCCTGCCCAAGCTCGCCAAGCGCATTCTGCGGCACCTGCTTGCTGCCGGCCCCGGGAGGGTGCTGACGGCGCACATGTTTCCGCCGCACATGCAGTAGATAAGCCCGCTCGCACTGGGACACAAGGCACAGATACGGCTGCGCCAGGTTAAATGTTTTTAAGCCGTGCGGGCAAATGCAGCCGTGCTCCTGGTCGCTGCAATCGAAACGATCAATTTATCGCGATTGCCGCGTCACCAGTCGCTGAACAGTGAGCCGATATTGAAGATGGTGCCGTAAGAAGAATCCTTCTTGCGCTCTTCCTCGATCCGCTTCTTGTTGACCTCGTCAACAATCTGGCGACGGCTCTTCGGTGTACCATCCGGATTCACGGTGGAAACGCCGTGATGGGTGGTATTCGGGTTCTGTTGAGGATTTGTGCCCGGAGTGATCGCCTGCGGTCCTGGCACGTTCGGGTCCGCATTCGCCACCTGGGTGGGCGCATTCGGCACCGAGCCACCGGGTCCGATGGTCGGAAGGGCAAGCGGGTTGTTGACCCCGGTTTCCGGAGATGATCCATCCGCCGGCGGACGCAACTGATAGTCCGGCGGCATCACCAGCACCTGGTGCACCCGCACCTGGCTCTCGTCCGGCGCGGCCTTGTTGAGGCCCATGACTTGATTGATATCCGGCACGCTGCTGCATGCTCCGACGAGCAATGCACCGCATCCGATGACGACAAATCTCGAGATTGTGCTTCGCAAGGTCTTCAGGCTCCCTGCCCCCGAAACCGGTCAGCTCGATCGCGACCCGAGGACGAATTACTCGTTGTTTTCCGCATATCAGGCAGACTGACGACCAGTCTGACGATGCGTAAGAGGATCGGCAGGCCCGTCTTCCCACTCCAATACGGCGGAATGAAGGCTAGCCATGGGAATCACCAACCTTGTTGGCGCGCCATTTATCCAGGATCGAGTCATACAGGAGAACGGCCACGCCCGCAACAATGGCGACATCCGCAAGGTTAAAGATGTACCAGTAGAATCCGAAGGCGTGGAAGCTGAAGAAGTCGGCAACGGCACCATGAACGAGACGGTCGATGCCATTGCCCAGAGCGCCGCCGATAATCAGGCCCAGAGCGACAGCGACGCGGGCGCCGTCACAGGTGGCAAGCCATATGATCATGGCCAGGACGGCAAGCGCCGTAAACGCGACCAGGAGATAGATCCCCAGGTCGGAGTCCTGCTGAAACCAGCCGTAGCTGACACCCCGGTTCCAGACCAGCACAACGTCGAAAAACGGGGTCACCGTGATGACCTGGCGCTCGGCGATTTCCACAATGGACAGCATCCACCATTTGTGGAGCTGGTCGGCGGCAAGCGCTGCCGCGGCGAACCAGAAACCCAGCCGCGAATTGGGACCTCGAAGTGCGATGCGCATCGCCTGGCACGGAACCTAGCTGGAACCGGCGTCGAACTGGCGCACCGCCGCCGCATCCCGTGGCGAGAGGTCGGGATAGTCGGGATCCGACCCGACCTCGGGAAGGATTTTCCAGGACCGCGCGCATTTGGCGCCCTGCGCGCGTCCCGGCACGACGGAAACGCCCGGCATATCCTCCAATGTGAAGGCACCGTTCGGGGCCTCGCCCTGCACCAGCTTCGCCTGACTGGTGATGGTGATTTCGGCGAGGTCCAGATCTTCGAACGCATCGATATAGCCGGCATCCGCGACATAGACTTGCGGCGCCGCTTCGAGGCTCGACCCGATCCGCTTTTCCTTGCGCTCGACTTCAAGCGCCCCTGTCACGACGCGGCGCAGCGCGCGCACCTTGATCCACTTTTCGGCCAGCGCGTCATCGCGCCAGTCAGCCGGAATCTCAGGAAACTGACGCAGATGGACCGAGCCCGCCGCACGGCCATGACGCGATGCCCAGACCTCCTCCATTGTGAAGGACAGCATCGGCGCCAGCCACGCCGTGAGGCACGAGAACACATGATCGAGCACGGTGCGGCACGACCGCCGCGCCACGCTGTCTCGCGCATCGCAGTAGAGCGTGTCCTTGCGGATGTCGAAATACAGCGCCGAAAGGTCGACGGTGCAGAAGGTGAAGAGCCGCGAGAACACCCGCCGGAAATCGAATTCGGCATAGCCTTCGCGCACGATCTGATCGAGCTCGTTCAGGCGATGCAGCACGTAGCGCTCGAGTTCGGGCATCTCCGCCACATCAATGCGTTCGTCTTCGCTGAAGCCGGCCAGATTGCCGAGCAGAAAGCGCATGGTGTTGCGCAGCTTGCGGTAGGCGTCGACATTGGTCTTCATGATTTCCTGTCCAACGCGGATGTCCTCCACGTAGTCGGAACTCATCACCCACAGGCGCAATATGTCGGCACCGCTCTGATCGATGATGGTCTGCGGCGCCATGGCGTTGCCTTCAGACTTCGACATCTTGCGGCCTTCCTCATTGACCAGGAAGCCGTGGGTCACAACGGCGCTGTAGGGCGCCCGCCCGCGGGTGCCGCAGGCCTCGAGAATCGAAGAATGGAACCAGCCGCGATGCTGGTCGGTGCCTTCGAGATAGACCGCCGCCGGCCACTCGAGGTCTTCGCGCGCCTCAAGCACGTAGGAATGGGTCGAGCCGGAATCGAACCAGACATCGAGAATGTCGGTGACCTGCTCCCAGTCGGCTTCCGCGTAGTCGTTGCCGAGGAACCGCTGCGTGGCGCCTTCGGCGAACCAGGCATCGGCGCCTTCGGCTTCAAAGGCGTCGACAATGCGTGCGTTGACGGCGGCATCGTTCAGGATCTCGCCGGTGGTCTTGTTGGCGAACACGGTGATCGGCACGCCCCAGGCGCGCTGCCGCGATATCACCCAGTCGGGCCGGGTGGCGATCATGGATTTGAGGCGCGTCTGGCCGGATGGCGGCACGAACTTGGTGTCGTCGATCGCTCTGAGCGCTTTGGCGCGCAGCCCGTCATCGCCCTGATGGTCGCCCATGGAAATGAACCACTGCGGCGTGTTGCGGAAGATGATCGGTTTCTTGGAGCGCCAGGAATGCGGGTACTGATGCTTGAGCCGGCCGCGCGCAAGCAGTGCACCGGCCTCGACAAGCGCGTCCATCACAGCCTGGTTGGCGCCGCCCTTCTTGCCCTCGGCGGTGATCACGAACTGGCCCTCGAAACCCGGGGCGTCAGCGGTGAACATGCCGTCCGCGTTGACGGTGAAGGGGATACCCGTCTCGATGCCGCGATCGCGCAACACGGCCTCGTTGGTCATCCAGATCTCAAAGTCGTCCGCGCCGTGGCCGGGAGCGGTGTGCACAAAGCCGGTGCCGGCCTCCTCGGTGACGTGATCGCCTTCAAGCATCGGCACGTCGAACTCATAGCCGCGGCCGCGCCAGGGATGGGCGCAAGCGGCAATCGTCGAGGGGTCGACGGCGGCACGCCGCTCAAAGGCTTCGACACGCGCCGCGGCCATCACTTCGGCGGCCAGAGAATCGGCCAGGATCAGCAGGTCTCCGGGCCTTGCCCAGTTCTCTTCCGGTCCGCCGGTAACTTCATAGAGACCATATTCGACGCGCGCGGAGTAGCACACCGCGCGGTTGCCCGGCATCGTCCATGGCGTGGTCGTCCAGATGACGACGCTGGCGCCGGCAAGCTCATCGGGGCCGGAGATCACCGGAAACTTCACCCAGATGGTGTCGGACGTATAATCCTCATACTCGACCTCGGCTTCGGCCAGGGCGGTTTTCTCGACGACCGACCACATGACCGGCTTGGAGCCGCGGTAAAGCTGGCCGGTATCGGCAAACTTGAGCAGCTCGCGGGCGATCTGCGCCTCGGCGGCAAAGGTCATGGTGGTATAGGGGCGCTTCCAGTCGCCGATGACCCCAAGCCGTTTGAACTCCTCGCGCTGCACATCGATCCAGTGTTCGGCAAATTCGCGGCATTCGCGGCGGAACTCGTTGACCGGCACCTCATCCTTGTTGCGGCCGGCGGCACGGTACTTTTCCTCGATCTTCCATTCGATCGGAAGGCCGTGACAGTCCCACCCGGGAACATAGTTGGAGTCCTTGCCCATCATCTGATGCGAGCGGGTGACCACATCCTTCAGGATCTTGTTCAGCGCATGGCCGAGATGCAGGTGCCCGTTGGCGTAGGGCGGACCGTCGTGAAGAATGAACTTCTCGCGCCCTTTGGCGTCTTCGCGCAGCTTGGCGTAGAGATCCTGCTCTTCCCATTCGGCAAGGATCTCCGGCTCCTTTTGCGGCAGGCCGGCGCGCATCGGGAACTCGGTCTGTGGCAGGAACAGCGTTTCGCGGTAGTCGCGGCCAGAGCCGGGCTTGTTGGTCGTCTCCGTCATGGTATTCGGTCTTGCTTGCAAGAGATAAAGGTGCGGACTTCTATCGCGGAATCAGCAGCGTGTCACGCGGGCTTATGGCCTCCCGGAACTACCTGCCACCGATAGTGCACCGCGCGCCTGCGCCGCCCCGAGAGGAAACGCCGCGATCGGATCGCCGTCGCTGTCCAGCGCATCGAGAATTCGCCTGGCTTCCGAGCAATCCTTTTCCATCTGGCGTGTGAGTGCCTGTGCGTCCTCGAATTTCTCATCGCCGCGGATGAACTCTATGAACTCGATCATCAAGGCCCGGCCATAAAGGTCGCCCGAGAAATCGAACAGGAACACCTCGAGCACCACGTCTTCCTTGTCGAATGTCGGTCGGCGGCCGACATAACCGGCGCCCTGCCAGACCTCATGCCCGCGATCGTCCGCGGCGCGCACCCGCACGGCGTAGATACCCAGACGCGGCGCGCTGGTCTCCTCCAGCGCTATGTTTACGGTCGGAAAGCCCAGCGTGTGGCCGATCTGATCGCCCTTTACGACCTCCCCCATCACCGTCCACCAGTATCCCAGGATGTCGGCGGCGGCGCGCGGATTGCCGTGCAGCAATGCCTGGCGCACGCTTGTCGACGAAAAGTGCGGCAGATCGGCGTGCGGGTCACCGACCGGGGAGACGGCGGAGACCGAGAATCCGTGCTGCCGGCCAAGGCCGCGGAGCGTGTCGATATCCCCTGCCCGCGCCTTGCCGAAGCGGAAGTCCGCGCCCGTGACCACGTGGACAACGGAAAGCTGGCGCACCAGGATGTCGTGAACGAACTTCTCGGGAGAGAGGGCGGCGAGGTCGAGATCGAACTCCAGCACCGCCATGAACTCTATGCCCAGCGCCGTCACCAGACGGGATTTGAAATCCACCGAGGTGATCCGGAACACCGGATTGTGCGGCGCGAAGTACGTCCGCGGATGCGGTTCGAAGGTGAGCAGACCGGCGCTGACGCCGCGTTCGCGCGCCATCTCCGCGGTCGCCGCGAGCACCGCCTGATGACCGCGGTGCAGGCCATCGAAATTGCCGATCGCCAGAACCGCTCCCGGGACCGTGGAGGCTTGAGACGCCCCGCCCCTTATGACCCGCATTGTCCCAATCCATTCCCCGCGACGCTGCGAGAGCCGAAAGGTCGGACTAGGCCGCCCGGGAGGGCACCATGACCTCGGCTTCGCCATCAAGCACAACTGTATCACCCACCAGACACTCACACGTCAACGTGGCGCGCCGGCGCTCGCTCTTGAGATCGGTAACGGTCGCCCTGGTCACCACTTTGTCCCCCGGCTTGACAGGGGCCTTGAAGCGAAGGGATTGCGACAGATAGATCGCTCCGGGTCCGGGCAACTGGTTTGCGATGACCGCGGAAATGAAGCTCGCCGTCAACATGCCGTGTGCTATCCGCGACTTGAATATGGTGGTCGAGGCGTAATCCTCGTCCAGATGAATCGGATTGACGTCTCCCGTAACATCAGCAAACCGATCTATGTCGCCGCCGGTAATCGTGCGCTCGGACTGCGCGGCCATGCCGACGCTCAAGTCCTCGATGAAGTATCCCTGGATATCGACTGTGCTCATGATCAGGTCTCAGTCCCCATATTGTGTCGCCATTGCCACAGACGCAGTTCTGCAAATTTGGACGGATCGAATCGGTCCAGTTCAACCTGGCCGTTATTGCGCCGCACAATAGTGGGGTTTGCGGCGCAATGTCACGCAGTATCTCGCGTCCGCGGCACCGGCCAGGCACACGGTTCGGCGGATTTCAGCCGTTACACAATTGTGACGCTAACAACCTTGTCGTTAACGGTATTTTTAAGCCCGTGGCCTTAGTCTGCGTTTAGGGTGCTGAGATTGTCCGCATGCGTAGCGCGTCCGGCATCGAGCGCGAACTGTGGGTGTCCCACTGGGACATATAGAAAATTTGTGGGAGAGGGACATGCCAGTTGATGTTTCAATGCAGGTCTTGGTTGTCGATGACTACAAGACCATGATCCGAATCATTAGAAATCTGTTGAAGCAACTCGGTTTCGAGAATGTCGATGACGCCGCGGACGGCTCCGAGGCGCTGCAGAAAATGCAGGAAAAGAAGTACGGCCTGGTGATTTCGGACTGGAACATGGAGCCGATGACCGGCTACGAGCTGCTCAAGGAAGTGCGCTCCGACGATGGACTGTCGCGCACGCCATTCATCATGGTCACCGCAGAATCCAAAACGGAAAACGTCATTGCCGCGAAAAAGGCCGGTGTGAACAACTACATCGTGAAGCCCTTCAACGCCGCGACCTTGAAGAACAAGATCGACGCCGTTTTCGACGATTGATCCCGTCGCTACGGCGGCATCATTCATCTGTTTACTGGTTTCTCGCGCTTGGCATGCTGAGCGCAAAGGATAAGTCATGGCTGCACAAACCGCACAACTTGACCCCAAGCGGGTCGAAGAGATTGCAAAATATCTGAAAAAGGGGCGTGACGGCGACATTGCCTTGAAGGACGTCATGGTCCTGGCCGAACTCATGGTCGGATCGATGCAGTCGTTTTTCGAGGCCCTGGACTCCTCGGTCTACACCGAACTTCGCGAAATTGCCGACTACATCACTGGAGCCAAGGATGAGATCCGCAACCTCCAGGCAAACGACATCAAGAACAACCGGATCCCGGAAGCCGGCAAGGAACTGGACGCCATTGTCCAGTCCACCGAGGAGGCGACCAATACCATCATGGAACAGGCCGAAATGCTGATGTCCGCCGACACATCCGACACCGAAGCCTTTCAGGCTCAGGTCAACGACGCGGTCATGCAGATATTCGAAGCCTGCTCGTTCCAGGATTTGACCGGCCAGCGCATCTCAAAGGTCGTCGAGACCCTGAACTTCATTGATCACCGCATCAGCCGACTGGCCGAGGTCATCGGTGGCGGCGACGCAGAGACGCATCTCACAGACCTGGAAGCCGCGAGCGAGAAGCGTAAGGAAAATCTCATTCTGAATGGCCCGCAAAGCGCCGAAGACGCAATTTCACAGGACGATGTGGACAATATGCTGAACGGCGGTTCCGAAGGAGATTCGGCCAACGCCCCCTCGCAGGACGATATAGACGCCCTGTTCGACTGAGCACCACAGCCACCCGAATGTCGACAGGCGCGCGGCCAGACCGCGCGCCTTTTTTATTGCCGTTGCGCACCGGGTCGGGCGGCCGGCTACTGCGCCGCCCGCGACACCGGCGTTTCGATGATTTCCTCGCGCACCAGACGCGGCTCAGAGAACAGGTAGCCCTGGCCAAGTCCAACGTCATAATCCAGCAGGGTCACCACGTCGCGCTCGGTTTCGATCTTTTCTGCGACCAGCTGCAACCCGAAACGCGACAGCAGAGCCTTGAGATCGGCGCTGTGTATCTGCGCCCCGGCACTGCCCATGCCGTCGATCAGAGTGCGGGCATCCACTTTGAGGAAGCGAAAGCCGCGATCGGAGAGCGCTTGATAGTCGATGTCGAGAGACGACACGTGATCCATGGAGAAATTGAAGCCAAGGTCCTTCAGCATTGACATGCTTTCAAGCTCCAGCGGCCCGGCACCATTTACGGTGGCCTGCGAGAACTCGAAAATCATGGCGCCGGAGAGTTCTTCGTTCTGTTTCATGAACTCGAGGAACTGAGGGAAGAACTCCGCATCGAGCAGCGAGTGAGCGGAGATGTTGCAGAACACGCCAATCTCCCGGTTCCGGTCCAGCAGCCGCCGCATGACCTTGACGCAGCGGAACAGGAGCAGATTGTCGATCATGGGCATGATGCCGGCCGTTTCGGCGACCTGCAGATAGGACGCCGGCATGATGATGTCGCCGCCGCTGTCGCGCAGCCTCGTGAGGGCCTCGTAGTAGCGCGTCCTGCGCTGTGGAAGGCTGACGATCGGCTGCAGATAGAGATCTACCCTGTTCTCCTCGAGCGATTTGCGGACCTTGCCGATCATTTCCACATCGGAAACGCCCTGGTCGCCTCCGCCGCCTGCCGTGTCGAGGCCGTTGGCGGCCGAGCCGTTGGCAGCCGCGGGCGATGGCTCGATTGCGACGAGCTGAGCGGAGGCCACTCTTTCGGCCAGCTGCTTCACCAAAGTCTCCAGCACCTGCAGCTGGGCTGCAAGTTCGGCGCTTTTGACGCCATCATTCTCCTTCAGCGAGGAGCGGATTTCATTGGTGCTTTGTTTGAGGCCCTCGACTTCGCGGACGGTCTGCGCACTCGCGAGCGCGAGATCGTCAACCTGGGCAACGGTTCGATCAGAGCGCCTGTCGCGGCTGACATGGGCAATGACCTGAGACGCTCCAAGCAACAGACAGGCCAGCGTGAGCGCAGCCTCAATGCCGGTCAGTCCGGCCAGGTGCCAGAGCGCGAATGCCAGCACCGCGCACGACACGATCAAGGCAAATGCGGAGAAATATGTTTTCGCCGTGGTCATCTAATCTCGTATTTTCTACTGCATGCCGAGCCAGCGCAGCAGCTCTCCATCAAGACCGCAACCCGCATCCTGAGGCACGCCGCAACCGGCTTACAGCCATGCACGCCTTAGCATCTTACAGCGGCATGGCCAACTCGCCACGGCCCGATGATCAACAGGCTCTAGATCACGATCGACTTAGGTTGAATCGCCTAAGTCGATAAAGCGTGATCGCTTCTTACGTCTTAGAGCAGGATCGGACGGAAAACCGGTGTCCACTTTTCCTGATCCCGCTCTAGGCGACCTGGTGCAATACCTTGCGCACTTTGTCGACTATTTCACCGATCTGGTCTTCGCTGATAATCAGCGGAGGGGACAGGGCGATCGTATCGGCCGTGATCCTCACCATGATGTCATGATCATGGAACCCGGTCTCCATCGCCTCATAGCCGCGCTTGCCGGGCGCGCCTTCAATCGGCTCAAGATCAATCGCGCCGACCAGTCCGATCGTCCGGATGTCGACCACGTTGGGTTCGCCCTTGAGGGAGTGAATTGCGTCGGCCCAGGTGTCCTCAAGCGACGCTGCCCGCTCGAACAGGCCTTCTTCGCGGTAAACCTCGAGGGTTGCGAGCGCGGCCGCGGCGGCGATCGGATGCCCGGTATAGGTATAACCGTGGAACAGCTCGATCGCGTGATCGGGCCCGTTCATGAAGGCCTCGTAGATATGATCGCGCACCAGAACGCCGCCCAGGGGCACGGCTCCGGAGGTGATGCCCTTGGCAAACGTGATCATGTCCGGGACAACCCCGTAGCGCTCGGCCGCGAAGGCGCTGCCAAGGCGGCCAAATCCGGTGATCACCTCATCGAATATGAGAAGGATGCCGTGCTTGTCGCAGATTTCGCGCAGGCGCTTAAGGTAGCCTTTCGGTGGTGCAAGAACTCCGGTTGAGCCGGCCATGGGCTCAACAATCACACAGGCGATCGTGGATGCGTCGTGCAGGGCCACCATACGCTCCAGCTCGTCGGCCAGATGGCCGCCCCACTCGGGCTCACCGCGGCTGTAGGCCTGTTCGGCCCGGTTGTAGGTGTGCGGCAGGTGGTCGACGCCGGCGAGAAGCGCGCCGAAGAGCTTGCGATTGGGCGAGATGCCGCCAACCGAAATGCCCCCGAAGTTGACGCCGTGATAACCGCGTTCGCGGCCGATCAGACGGGTGCGCGACGCCTGGCCTTTTACATTGTGATAGGCGAGCGCGATTTTCAGCGCACTGTCGGCTGCCTCCGATCCGGAATTCGAAAAGAACGCGTAATTGATATCGCCGGGCGCCAGCATGGTCAGACGCGAGGCAAGCTCGAACACCTTGGGGTGACCGAACTGGAAGGTCGGCGCGAAGTCCAGTTCCGCCGCCTGAGCCTGAATGGCTTCGACGATCTTGGATCGGCAGTGACCTGCATTGGAGCACCACAAGCCGGCCGATCCGTCGATGATCGGGCGCCCGTCGACGGCGTAGTAGTGCATGTCTTTGGCGCGCGCGATCAGCCGCGGACGGCGCTTGAAGGCACGATTGGGGGTGAACCCCATCCAGAAGGATTCCAGGTTGTTGGGGGTGGGTTCCCAATCCGGAATGATGTTGTGTGCCTCGGACATTGCGTTTCCTCCCCGTCTGGTTGGCTGCACCAGCGATACACCAGCAGCCGTTTTCTCTTTTGCCATTCCGCCTGTGGCGCCGTCCAGTTGACGGCGAGGCTAAGGGTTTATTTACCGTGATGCCACAATAATGAAAGTCGACTGAGGGGCAAGGAAAACAAGTTAGTAATTGGGCGCGATGAGGACATCGCGCTCTGGTGCGCGATAGGGGTCGACGCAGTATGTACGGTGTATCCGGCTGGGCAGAGCCGATCAAGTTTCTCCTCGTGAAAAACGACGCATGTGCCGCCAGGCGACTTGTTTCACAGCTTGAACGCTGCGGAGTGGTGCCCGGCGACATCGCGATCGTCTCGGACGCGGACGACATCGGCCCGGAAGCTGCCTGGGATGTCGCCGTGCTGTCCGCGGATGGCGACGAATACGCCTGCGGTGCACGCGTGCAAGACTTCAGAGAACAATATCCCGACAGGCCGATAATCGTGCTCAGCGATCAAGGATCGCTGACGCAGGCGGTCGACATCATGCGCGACGGCGCAGACGATTTCCTGGTCGAACCGGTATCTGACGCCCAGCTCTCCGCCGCGCTCAAGCGGGCCCGGCGTGGCGCGGCCGCGGCATCGAGCGGTGTCGCGCAACCGGAGCAACTAAGGGGCCCCGGACGCCTGATCGGCTCGTCACCGGCCATGCGCGACCTGCAGGAAACACTGGAGCGCGCGGCACGGTCAAAAGCGACCGTCTTTTTGAAGGGTGAAAGCGGCACGGGCAAGGAGCTTTGCGCCGAGGCGGTGCACGCCTTGAGCCCGCGGGCATCGGGCCCGATGATTTCACTTAACTGCAGCGCGATACCGCGCGAGCTCATGGAAAGCGAGATCTTCGGGCATGAGAAGGGCGCCTTTACCGGCGCCACTCAGCGCCGCGAAGGCGCGGCTGAACTGGCCGACGGGGGAACCCTGTTTCTCGACGAGATCTGCGAGATGGACCTGGCGCTCCAGGCCAAACTGCTGCGCTTCATCCAGACCGGCCAGTTCATGCGCGTCGGGGGATCGCAGCTCAAGACCGTCGACGTCCGTTTTGTCTGTGCGACCAACAAGGATCCGATGGCGGCGGTTCAGGCCGGCGCCTTCCGTGCCGACCTGTTCTACCGTCTGCATGTGCTGCCCGTGCTTCTGCCGCCGCTGCGCGAACGGAGCAGCGATGTTCTCGACATCGCCCGACACGCCCTTGCGCTCTATTCGGCGGAAGAGGGCAAGACGTTCCAGACGCTGAGCGAGGGCGTCGAGCGGCTCCTGCTGAACTACTGGTGGCCGGGGAATGTTCGTGAGTTGTTGAACGTCATCCGCAACGTGGTCGTCATGAACGACGGTGTCACGGTCACCGCCAACATGATCCCTCTGGCGCTGGCACAGGGCGCGACGGTGGAGCTCACGGCGAGCGCCAATGCCGCCTTTGCAGCGCTCGGCCACACCGCTACAGCCGTAGAGGCCGAGCCTCCAGGAAACCTCCTCAGGCCGCTCTGGCAGCACGAACAGGATATCATCGAGCGGGCCATCGCCGCCTGCGATGGCAATGTCGGCAAGGCTGCGGCACATCTCGACATCAACGCGTCGACGATCTACCGCAAGCGTCTGAACTGGGCTCAGCAAGGCGCGGCGTAGTGTTTTCAACCGAAAGTCCAGGCCAAGGGATTGGCTTTGGGATGAAATCCGTTGGTTTCAGTCTCGAAAAGTCACACAAACGTGACTAGTGTGATATATATCACTTTGCTTCTCCAAAAGCGCTCCCATATCAGCCTCACAGTATTCGGAAACAGGCCAGACCCCGGGCAAAGACATTATTAGGGACTGGCTCAGGAGGAGTGAAAACATGATCCGCAATTCTATCGCCAAGACCGCTTTCATCGCCGCTGCCGTCGTTGCGTCGTCCGCATTCGCCATGCAACCCGGTGATGCCGAAGCCAAAGTCAGCATCAATCTGTTCGTTGCGCCGAATGTGATCGGCCCGGGTCCGGCTCCGCGCCGCACGGCGCCGCCGCCGCAGCGCCGCAATGTTGCGCCGGCTCGCCGCCGCCTGAGCTGCGCCCAGGTGCGCCGGGTTCTGCGCAACAGTTACGGTTACCACAGCATCCGGGTCGTTGAGTGCAAGGGCAAGAGCTACTGGTTCTATGCGGTCAAAAACGGCAAGCTGTGGCGCGTCAAGGCCGCCTCGACCACCGGTCAGGTGATCCGCCGGCACCGCGCCTAACGGTCAACGCTTCTGGCGCAGCGCAAGCGTCATCCCCAGATCTCCCCTCGGGCCCGGTTTGCATTTGCGAGCCGGGCCCTCCCCTTTTTGCTCCAGTCATTTGCCCGTCATCGCGTCGTCGTGCTTCGTCGTCCGGCCCCCCTGTCGCGGTAACCATAATTCGCGCCTTCGCCTCAAACACTTGACAAATTTACCATAGACGCCTATTTGACCCGCGATTGTTAGCACTCAGACTTTGAGAGTGCTAACAGAGCGTCCCCGAGCGGCCATGGGACAAACCGGTCGCCAGGGAAACAACTGAAAACTAGTTAAATCAAAGACTGATATCCTTAGGAGATGTGAGCATGAAGTTTCGTCCTCTCCATGACCGCGTGCTGGTTCGCCGGGTCGAAGAAGACACCAAGTCGGCTGGCGGCATCATCATTCCCGATACCGCTCAGGAAAAGCCCATGCAGGGTGAAATCATCGAGTGTGGCTCGGGTGCCCGCGGCGAGAACGGCCAGGTTGAGGCGCTTGACGTCAAAAAGGGCGACAAGGTCCTGTTTGGCAAATGGTCCGGCACCGAGGTCAAGATCGACGGCGAAGACCTGTTGATCATGAAAGAATCCGACATCATGGGCGTCATCACAGGCTGAAGCCGGCGTGTAGACGTACCAAATTGTCAAATGAACGAAGGTATTGAGAATAATGGCAGCCAAAGAAGTTAAATTCGGTCCCGACGCCCGCGAGCGCCTGCTGCGCGGCGTGGAAATTCTGGCCGATGCGGTCAAGGTGACCCTCGGGCCCAAGGGCCGCAACGTGGTGCTCGACAAGTCGTTCGGCGCCCCGCGCACAACCAAGGACGGCGTGACCGTGGCCAAGGAAATCGAGCTTGAAGACAAGTTCGAGAACATGGGCGCCCAGATGGTCCGCGAAGTCGCTTCGAAGACCAACGACATCGCCGGCGACGGCACCACCACCGCGACGGTCCTGACCCATGCCATCGTCAAGGAAGGCGCCAAGTCGGTTGCTGCCGGCATGAACCCGATGGATCTGCGGCGCGGCGTCGAACTGGCCGTCACAGCGGCGATCAAGGATCTCCAGAAGCGGACCAAAAAGGTCAAGACTTCCGAAGAGGTCGCCCAGGTCGGCACCATCTCCGCCAACGGCGAAGCAGAAATCGGCGGCATGATCGCCGATGCCATGCAGCGTGTCGGCAACGAAGGCGTCATCACGGTCGAGGAAGCCAAGAGCCTCGAAAGCGAACTCGACGTCGTCGAGGGCATGCAGTTCGATCGCGGTTATCTTTCGCCCTACTTCATCACCAATGCCGACAAGATGATCGCCGAGCTTGAGGATCCCTACATCCTTCTGCACGAGAAGAAGCTCTCCAACC
>JAJFHL010000342.1 GCA_021775615.1 Hyphomicrobiales bacterium | reverse complement strand
GTCGTCAATCCAATCTTCAAGGCGAGCTGGAAACAGCGTCACCTGGCCGCGATCAACCCCTTCGATAAACCGATGCATCACGCCCTCCGATCTATCGCAGGACTATAGCTGAATCGCGCGTTTCCACACAGCCAGGGTCATTTTTCGCCGTTGCAGTACTCGGTCAACGAAGTCCGCAATGGGGCATCTGTGGACGGCGTGCTTTTGGCAAGAGATATTTTAGTGGTCGGTACAGGTATGGCCGGTAGCGGGCATCTGTTCGGCCTTCAGGTGCGGCCTTGAAGATGCCGCTGGCCATCATGCTTTCCGCGAGTTGAGGCCCAGTACAAAAGCCCGCGCTCTTCGGCGCTCGCCCCCAAGATGGGTTGTCCTCACTCGTCAGAGTCTCCGGTTCTGCATGACCTCCTTTATGCCCTTGCCAATCTCGTCTTGCGCCGGTTAGGCGCAATATTCCTCAGGCTGTGATCAGCTTCTCAGCCTTGAACCGTTCTCCCGATATCATTAATGCCCAGATCATACGGCCGATCTTACTGGCCAACGCCACGGCCGCGATCTTGGCTGGCTTGCGTTCAAGCAATCTCACGAGCCAGGGGTGCCGTGTGAAGCCAAGTTGTTTGGCGCGGCGGATCATCGACATGGCACCTGCAACGAGCAATCGCCTCAGCTGCGGATGACCGGCCTTGGTGATGCGCCCGAGCCGGTCTCTGGAATCTGGCGGTTTCTTGCCAGTGTTCCCAAATTCAGCCAGCAATGTCCCTTTGATTAGAGCTTAAAGATCGTTTCAAACGAGGTTTTAAGTACCGCTTTGCGGCGTCTTCGCCACGCAGTGTTAAGAGCGCTTCGGTCAAGTGTTTGAGTTGGATGGGGCCTTTCGTGCCGGCGACGATGCGAGCCTCTCGCAAAAGACCTGCAAGCTGGCGCAGTGACGAAGTGCCCAGCCCAAAGCGCACAATAAAGTCGTGAGCGGCATCGTCTTCAACGCGCCATTCTTTTCCGAAGGCCTTATCCAGCGCCCCCACCAGGCCTTGACTCTTGGCGTTCTCGAAAATAGAACAAAACAGAAACAAATAGAGTCATCAATGCCGCAAGCCACCCGCGGGGAGATCATTTCCGCCTTAAAGAAAGGCGTAAGGACGGCCGCCACTCCTGGTGAGGCGCGTGTTGTGCCTTTGGGATGCGAGCCCGTCGACATGGCGCTCTCCGGCGGCGGGCTCGGGCTCGGCAACCTGCATGAGATCACCGGCGAGGCGGCGACCGGGTTCGTGGCGGCGCTGCTTGGCAGGCTTCAGGGCCAGGTTCTGTGGTGCGCCGGACGGCACTTCGCGCGGCCGCTTTACCCACCCGGGCTCGCCCGCTTCGGGCTCGACCCGGACCGGCTGGTGCTGGCCCGGCCGCGCGACAAACGCGATGCGCTCTGGGTGGCGGAAGAGGCAATGAAGAGCGGCGCGTTGACGGCGGTGGTGCTGGAGGCGGATTTCACCGTGCCGCTCTCGGCCAGCCGGCGCCTGCAATTGTCGGTCGAGGCGAGCTGGTGTCTCGGGCTCCTGCTCTACCGCGGCGAGGAGGCGAAGATCTCCGGCGCCACCGCGGCCCGGACCCGCTGGAAGATATCGCCCTGCCCCGCACCACCACATACCCAGGGCCCCTGCTGGCGCCTTGACCTGACACGCAACAAGGGCGGCCCCGCCGGCCAATGGGAGGTTTCCTGGCATGACACGTCGCATCGTTTCGATCTGGTTCCCGAAATTGCCGATCGACCGGCTGGCACGCAGGACGCGGCATGACTGGAACACCGGTCCCCTCGCCATCACCGCCGAGACCGGCAACCGGATCTTCATCGCCGCCGTCAATGCGCTCGCCGAACACGAAGGCATTCAGCCCGGCCTGTCGCTTGCCGATGCCCGCACCCTTTACCCGGGCCTTGCCGTTCACAAGGCGGACCCCGCCGCCGATGCCGCCTTTTTGAAGTATCTCGCCCGCTGGTGCCGGCAGTTCACGCCGGTGGTGGTGCTCAATTCTCCCGACGGGGTCTGGCTCGACGTCACCGGCTGCGCCCGCCTGTTCAGGGGCGAAGCCAATCTGATGGCGGCCATCGATGCCCGCATCGCCGAACTTGGGGTCGAGGCCAGGCTCGGGCTTGCCGACACGGCGGGCGCTGCCTGGGCCCTTGCCCATTACGGCACAGGCGGCACCATTGCACCGCCCGGCAAATCCCGCGAATACATCAAGGACCTGCCCGTGGCAGCGCTTCGGATCGACGCCAAAGCCAATGCCACATTAAAGCGTCTCGGCCTCGACAGGATCGCCTCGCTCCTGCCCCTGCCGTCCGCCGCCATCGCCCGGCGCTTCGGCGCCGCGAGCCTCACCCGCCTGCGCCAGGCTTTGGGGTCCGAGCCAGAACCGCTCGACCCGCTGCCTTTCAGGCCGGCCTTCACCGCGCGCATGGGTTTCCCTGAACCGATCGCCCGGAGCGACGATGTCAAGGCGGCGCTCGAGATCCTCACCGCACGGCTCTGCGAAAGGCTGGAGCGCGAAAAATTCGGCTGCCGCCGCCTGGCCTTCACCATCCACCGTGTCGACGGCTCGACCCAGGCCATCACGGCGGGCACGTCGGAGGCGGTGTCGCGCCCCGAACACCTGACCTTCCTGATCGAAGAACATCTCGACCTTCTCGATGCCGGTTTCGGCATCGAGAAGGTCGAGTTGCGCATGCCCGTGGTCGAACCGCGCACCGCGGTTGCCCTGCGCCTGACCGATGCCGCCGAACCGGTCGCCCTGCCCGCCCTCATCGACCGCCTCGGCAACCGCATCGGCTTCGACAATGTGCTGCGCTTCGCCCCCGCCGACACCCATATCCCCGAGCGCGCCTTTTCCGCCAGCGCCGCCGCCTGGATGTCCGCCGCGCCTAATGCCTGGCCCGACCTGCCGCGCCCGGTGCGCCTGCTCGAACACCCCCAGCCTCTCGATGCCATGACACCCGAAACCTTCTCCCTGCACGGCCGCAGCCACCAGATCCACCACCGCCAGGGCCCCGAGCGCATCGCGCCCGAATGGTGGTGGGACGACCCGGCATGGCGCTCGGGCCCGCGCGATTACTGGCGCATCGCAGATGACGACGGCCGCCTCCTCTGGGTCTACCGCACCGCCAACGCCCCTCCCAAACCGGGGGTGAGCTGGTATCTGCACGGGGTCTTCGCATGACGGCTTACGCGGAACTGCACGTGCGCACCGCGTTTTCCTTTCTCGAAGGCGCCTCCCTGCCGGAAGAGTTCGTGACCCAGGCCGACCTCATCGGCCACCAGGCGGTTGCCGTCACCGACCGCAATACGCTTGCCGGCGTGGTGCGCGCCCATTCCCAGGCCAAGGAGATCGGCTTCCGCCTCATCGTCGGCGCCAGGCTCGATCTTGACTGCGGCCAGAGCCTGCTCGCCTTCCCGTCCGACCGCCCCGCCTATGGCCGCCTGTCGCGGCTGATTTCGCTCGGCCGCCGCGCCCGCCCCAAGGGCGAATGCTGCATCACCGAAGCCGACCTGCTCGATCATGCCGAAGGCTTGACGCTCGTGGTGCTTGCGCCGGACCTGCCGGATGAGGTTTTTGCCGGCCAACTCGCGCGCTGGACCCATGAGCGCCCCGGCGATGTCTATCTCGCCGGCCAGAACCTCTATCTCGGATCGGACCGCGCCCGGCTCGATCACCTGGCCGACCTCGCCACCGCGCACAAGGTCCCCTTCGTCGCCGTCAATGACGCGCTGATGCATGTGCCGCGCCGCCGGGCGCTGGCCGACGTCATGACCTGCATCCGCGAGAAATGCACCATCGACGAGGCCGGCGCCCGGGTGCTCAAGAATGCCGAACGCCATTTGAAACCCGCCCCCGCCATGGCCCATCTGTTCGAAGGCCATGAAGAGGCGCTGGCCCGCACCATCGAGATCATGCAGCGCTCAAGGTTCAATCTCGACGAACTGGCCTATGAGTATCCCGACGAGATCACCCATGACGGCCGCACTCCGCAAGCAGAGCTTGAGCACCTGGTCGAACGCGGCATCAAGGAGCGCTATCCCTATGGTGCCCCGAAAAAGGTGCTCGATCTCATCGCCCATGAACTGGAGCTGGTCGACCAGCTCAACTACGCACCTTATTTCCTGACCGTCCAGGACATCGTCCATTTCGCCCGCTCGCAGGGAATCCTGTGCCAGGGGCGCGGCTCGGCGGCCAATTCCGCCGTCTGTTTCGTGCTCGGCATCACCTCCGTCGACCCGGCCCATATGGAGATCCTGTTCGAGCGCTTCATCTCCGCCGAGCGCAACGAGCCGCCCGACATCGATGTGGATTTCGAGCACGAACGCCGCGAGGAAGTGATCCAGTATATCTACGAAAAATACGGCCGCGAGCGCTCAGGGCTCGCCGCCACGGTGATCCACTACCGCTCGCGCAGCGCCATCCGCGAAGTCGGCAAGGCGCTGGGCATGAGCGAAGACACGGTCTCCGCACTCGCCTCCCAGACCTGGGGCTGGTCGACCGACGGCGTCGACGAGGCCCAGGTGCGCGAGATCGGCCTCGACCCGGCGGACCGCCGTCTCAACCTGGCGCTCGACCTCACCCGCGAGCTGATCGGCTTCCCGCGTCATCTGAGCCAGCATGTCGGCGGCTTCATCATCACCCGCGGCCGGCTCGACGAGGTGGTGCCCATCGAGAACGCCGCCATGGAAGACCGCACCGTGGTCGAATGGGACAAGGACGACCTCGACGCGCTCGGCATCCTCAAGATCGATGTCCTCGGCCTCGGCATGCTCACCTGCCTGCGCAAGGGCTTCGAGCTTCTCAAAACCCATTACGGCGAAACCTTCGATCTCGCCACCATCCCGGCCGATGACCCGAAGGTCTACGACATGCTGTGCAAGGCCGACAGCATCGGCGTCTTCCAGGTCGAAAGCCGCGCCCAGATGTCGTTCCTGCCGCGCATGAAGCCGCGCACCTTCTACGACCTGGTGATCGAGGTGGCGATCGTCCGGCCCGGCCCCATCCAGGGCGACATGGTCCATCCTTATATCCGCCGCCGTAATGGCGAAGAACCGGTGAACTATGTTTCGCAGGAACTGGAAGACGTGCTGTCCCGCACCCTGGGCGTGCCGCTGTTCCAGGAACAGGCCATGAAGATCGCCGAAGTGGCGGCCGGCTTCACCCCGTCGGAAGCCGACAGGCTGCGCCGCGCCATGGCCACCTTCCGGCGCATGGGCACCATCAACTCGTTCCGTGAAAAGTTCGTGCAGGGCATGATCGCGCGCGACTACGAGTCGGACTTCGCCGAACGCTGCTTCCGCCAGATCGAAGGCTTCGGCGATTACGGTTTCCCGGAAAGCCATGCCGCGTCTTTTGCGTTGCTCGTCTACGCCTCGGCCTGGATGAAACGGCATTATCCGGAAGTCTTCGCCTGCGCCCTCCTCAACGCCCAGCCCATGGGCTTTTATGCCCCGGCCCAGCTCATCCGCGACGCCCGCGAGCACGATGTCGAGGTGCGCCCGCCCGACATCAACCATTCCCACTGGGACTATACGCTCGAACAGGCCATCGGCCAGGAGCACTATGCACTGCGCATCGGCCTGCGCCAGATCAAGGGCTTCAACCAGGAAGATGCCGACTGGCTGGTGGCGGCCCGCGCCAATGGCTATGGCGACCTGCACAGTCTGTGGATGCGCGCCGGCATTTCAGCTCAGGTGCTGGAAAAGCTCGCCAACGCGGACGCCTGCCAGTCCCTCGACATGTCGCGCCGCGAGGTCTTGTGGGACATCAAGGCGCTCGGCGCCAATCCGCTGCCCCTGTTCACCGCCGCCAGCGAACGCGAATACGGCGCCGAAGCCCCCGTCACCCTGCCGGCCATGAGCCTCGGTGAAGAGGTCATCGAGGACTATGCGTCCTTAAGGCTCTCGCTCAAGGCGCACCCCATGAAGCTGCTGCGCCCGGCGGTCCCCAAGATCATTCCCAGTGCCGGCCTCAAGACCGCACGGACCGAAAGCCGCGTCGCGGTCTGTGGCCTGGTCATCGCCCGCCAGCGCCCCGGCACCGCCAAGGGCGTGATCTTCGCCACCCTGGAAGACGAGACCGGGGTCGCCAACATCATCATCTGGGCCAAGGTCTACGAGCGCTACCGCCGGGTGGTGCTGACCTCGCGGCTCTTGATGGTGCGCGGCCGGGTCCAGCGCGAAGGCCTGGTGATCCACCTCCTGGCCGATCATCTGGAAGACAAGTCGCACCTGCTCGAAGCCCTCGGCGAAAAGGATTTCGAGCCGGCACTTGCCCATGCCGACGAAGTCAAGCGCCCGCCCGCCGACGATGCCCGCCTCAACCCGAAGCGCCCGGTCCCGCGCCCGCGCCACCCGCGTGAACAGGCCAAGGTGCTGTTTCCCTCACGGGATTTTCATTGAGAGCAGCTGACTCCGGCACCGGGCGCTCAGGCTCAATCTCTTTTTTCGCCGGGTGTTTTGAACACAACAGAAATGCGCAACAGTTCAGCGCATACTCCATAAACTTGTATCGAATCCAGCTTGCAACGTTTACGAAAATACAACCTTTGGTATATACACTCTTAAGTCGATGAATTGATATATCTACAATCATAAGAATATTGCATCGAGAGCACCGAGTGCACAATCACCGAGTAAACAATCAATGCCCCTGATGTCGAGCACCGTTCGAAACCCGTCACCAGCCGAGCAGGATCTGCAGCTCATTCTGGACTGCGCCCGGACAACGGCCGAAGCCCGTCTGACCGTGACACCGGCCATCGCCCCATTTGCCGTTTTCATGAACCGGGCCGGCGAAACCGCGCATATTGCCGCCGACGATGATCCTCCATGCGCATCGCTCGTCGAGCAGATCGAGCACCTGAGGCAGGGTCTGCAGGCCATTGCCCGTGACGGAAGTCTCAAGGCAAGCGCCATCACATACATCGCCAGCATCCAGGATCGCGAAAGCGGGCAGATGCACGATGCCGTCGCGGTAAACCTGAACCACCAGGACGAGCTTTCCACGGTGGTTTACTTCCCGATCGACCCCTCGAAGGGAGCACCCGACTGGCAAACAAGTTTCCAGCAGGCGGGGCGCAACGACATTTTTCAATAAGCTCCGGCCGTGATATTAGGGGTCCGGCACTCAAGACGGATCCCCACCCCGGTGACGAAACAACAGTTTGACCACATTCCGATCGTAAACGTCGCTGCGGCGTATGACGGCTCGCACGGCGCCGTCGATGCACTGGCGCAAGAACTCGCCGGCACGCTCGAGGCGATCGGTTTCGCCTACATCTCCGGCCACGCGGTTTCCTCCGGTCTCGTCAACGGCCTGCGCAACGAAGCCCGGAGCTTCTTCGCACTGCCCATGGCCGACAAGCAGGCCATCGCCATCAACCAATGGCACCGCGGCTACATGGCTCCCAACAGCTCGCTTATCGTGACCTCTTCGGTGGCCGAGGTCGCCAAACCGAACCAGAGCGAGTCGGTGCTCATCATGCACGAACTGGCATCCGACGACCCGGACTTCGCCACCGGCAAACCATTGCAGGGACCGAACCAGTGGCCGGCGTCCCAGCCCGCCCTGCGCGAGGCCGCTCTTGCCTATATGGGTGCACTCGAAGATCTCGGCCGGCGCATTGTCCATCTTATCGCCCGCGGCCTCGGCCTGCCGGACACCTATTTCGATCCGCATTTCGAGCGCCCGACGACCTTCCTGCGGCTGCTGCACTATCCGCCACAGCCACGCGAGGAAGGCCTCTTCGGCTCCGCGCCGCACACCGACTACGGCTTTATCACCCTGCTCGCCCAGGACGACCGCGGCGGCCTCGAAGTGCGCGGCAACAACGGCAACTGGATCGCCGCCCCGCCGATCGAGGACACCTTCGTTCTCAATGTCGGCGACATTCTTTCGCGCTGGACCAACGGCCGCTTCGCGTCAACCCCGCACCGGGTGATCAATCTGTCCGGCAAGGATCGCTACTCCCAGCCGTTTTTCTTCGACCCGTCCATGGACTGCGTGGTGGCGCCCTTGAAACATTGCGTCCGCTCCGATGGCGAGCCGGAGCTTCCGCCGGTGCGTTACGGTGACTATCTGATGGAACGGATCGACAAGAACTACGACTACCGGAAAGACAAAACACCCGAAAACCGAACATCCTGAGAGGCCGCCCATGATTGTCCGCACCCTGGAAGACATTCTCGATACCGAGCGCGACGTCCGCGGCCCGGTCTGGGCCAGCCGCCGGTTTCTCCTGGCCGAAGACGGCTGCGGCTTCACCATGACCGAGACCACAACCGAAGCCGGCAGCGACCAGATCCTGTGGTACAAGCATCACCTCGAAGCCAACTACGTGATCGAGGGCGTCGGCGAGGTCGAGAACATGGCCACCGGGGAGCGCTTCAAACTGCGGCCCGGCACCATGTACACGCTCGACAAGAACGAACGGCACCGGTTGCGCGCCTTCACCCGCATGCGCTTCGTCTGCGTCTTTACCCCTGCCCTTACCGGCCGCGAAAGCCATGACGAGGACGGCTCCTATCGTGCGCCCGAAGGCTAACCTGCGCCGGTGACCATAGTCTCCGTCACGCTTTTGCTGTTTACTTGCCCTCCCGATCCAATGATTCTCGCAGGCGCCCGTGGCCCACTCCCAATTCAAACTGCTCGGTGTCCGCCGCTTTCTGCCGTTGTTCATAACCCAGGCCCTGGGCGCCTTTAACGACAACACATTCAAGAACGCTCTTTTCATTCTTGTCACCTACCGGCTTGCCGAGAAGGCCGGCCTCGATCCCAAACTGTTCGTCGCCATTGCGTCGGGCGTTTTCATCGCGCCGTTCTTCGTGTTCTCGGCGACCGCGGGAAAGCTCGCCGACCGTACCGAGAAGTCGAAGCTCATAAGATGGATCAAGGGCGCCGAGATCGTCCTGATGTGCCTCGCCACCGTCGGCTTCTTCTACGAGAGCATCTATTTCATGCTCTTCGTGCTGTTCTTGATGGCGGTTCAGTCATCTTTTTTCGGGCCGATCAAATATTCCATCCTGCCGCAGCATCTCAGTGAAGACGAACTGGTCGGCGGCAACGCCCTGGTCGGCGGTGCGACCTTTCTTGCCATCCTGCTCGGCACCCTGTTCGGCGGCCTCCTGATCCTCACTGAAGACGGCACGTTCCTGGTCTGCGGAGCCCTAATCGCGATTGCCACGCTGGGTTTCATTTCGAGCTGGTTCATACCGGCGGCGGCGCCGCATTCACCGGACCTGCGTTTGCGGTTCAACGTCTTCGCCGAGACCATGGAGGTGATGCGCCATGCCACCGCGCGCCGCGATGTGTTCATGGCGATCCTCGGCATCTCCTGGTTCTGGTTCGTCGGCCTGGTCTTCCTCACCCAGTTTCCAACCTTCGCCAAGGAAACCCTCAATGCGTCGGAACAGGTCGCCAACATGTTCCTGGCGGCGTTCAGCATCGGCATCGCGCTCGGCTCGCTGCTGTGCAACAGGCTCCTCAAAGGCGCCATATCGGCAAAGTACGTGCCCGTCGCATCGATCGCCATCACCGCCTTCAGCGTCGATCTGGTGTTCGCCAGCGCCAATGTCGCCAGCAATGCCGGCGAACTGATCGGCATCGGCGCTTTCATGAGCCAGCCGGCAAGCTGGCGGCTGATGTTCGATCTGGTCATGATCGCCGTCTGCGGCGGCCTCTACGCGGTGCCCCTGGTGTCGATCATCCAGAGCCGGACATCCGATGCGACCCGCTCACGCACAATCGCCGGCGCCAACATCGTCAACGCCTTGTTCATGGTCGCGGCATCGCTCGCCATGATCGCCATGGTCGCCGCGTCCTTCACCATCCCGCAGATGTTCCTCACCGTCGCCATCGCCAACGCGGTCGTCGCGATGTATGTCTGCAAGCTGCTGCCCGAGGAAACCGTAAAGTCGCTTGGCCGCATGATCCTGCGGCTGTTTCACCGGGTCGAGATCAAAGGCTGGGAGAACTACGAAAAAGCCGGTGAGCGGGTGGTAATCGTCGCCAATCACACGTCGTTCCTGGATGCGCCGATCCTCGGCTCGTTCCTGCCCGATACACCGGTCTTCGGCATCAATACCCACATCGCCGAGCGCTGGTGGGTCAAGCCCGCCTTTCTCATGTTCGACCTCCTGCCGATCGATCCGACCAGCCCGCTCGGCATCCGCTCGCTGATCCACCGGGTCCGCGAGGGGCGCAAATGCGTGATTTTCCCGGAAGGCCGCATCACCATGACCGGCGGCCTGATGAAGGTCTATGAAGGCCCCGGCACGATCGCCAACATGGCCCATGCGACCATTCTGCCGATCCGTATCGACGGCGCCCAGTATTCCTATTTCTCCCGGCTCGGCACCATCTTCCGGCGCCGCCTGTTTCCCAAGATCACGGTCACTATCCTCGATCCCCAGTCGATCGACGTGCCTGAAGAGATCAAGGGCCGGGCCCGCCGCCAGCTGATCGGTACGATGCTCTATGACGTCATGTGCGAGATGGTGTTCGCCACCAGCCCGGTGCACGAGACACTGTTCGAAGGGCTGCTCGACGCCCGCAAGGTGCACGGCGCCAAGACCGTCGTCCTGGAGGACATTCAGCGCGATCCGATGACCTATGGCCGCCTCATCCTGGGCAGCTTCGTGCTTGGCGGCGCCCTTGCCGGCCGCACCTCGCCAGGTGACCATGTCGGCCTGATGCTGCCCAACTCGAACGGGGCGGTCGCCGCGTTCTTTGCGCTTCAGACCCATGGCCGGGTTCCGGCGATGCTCAACTTTTCAACCGGCCACGCCAACATGGTGTCTGCCTGCACCACCGCTCAGGTGAAAACGGTTGTGACCTCGCGCAAGTTCATCGAACTGGGCCGCCTCGAAGATGCGGTTGCAGCGATCTCGGAGGTTGCCGATGTCGTTTATCTGGAGGACGTGCGCGCCGAGATCGGCGCCTGGGCCAAATTCAAGGGCCTCGTTGCCCGCCGCTTCGCGCGCACCGCCTACAGGCGCACTGCCCGGGGCGCCGCCGCCGAAGATGCCGCGGTTGTCATGTTCACCTCGGGCTCGGAGGGGGTGCCGAAGGGCGTGGTCCTGAGCCATGCCAACATTCAGGCCAACCGCTACCAGCTTTCCGCGAGGGTCGATTTCAATCCATCCGACCAGGTGTTCAATGCGCTGCCCGTGTTTCACTCCTTCGGGTTGACCGGCGGCCTGATCCTGCCGCTACTGTCCGGCATCAAGACCTTCCTCTACCCCTCGCCGCTGCATTACCGGATCGTGCCGGAGCTGGTCTACAGCACCAACTCCACCATCATGTTCGGCACCGACACCTTTTTGGCCGGTTACGCACGCTCGTCGCATCCTTATGATTTCTATTCCGTCCGTTATGTCTTCGCAGGCGCCGAGAAGGTCAAGCCCGAAACCCGCCAGACCTGGATGGACAAGTTCGGCGTGCGCATTTTCGAAGGCTATGGTGCGACCGAGACGTCGCCTGCCCTGTCGACGAACACTCCCATGCAGTACCGCGCCGGCACCGTCGGCCGCCTCCTGCCGGGCATCGGGCACCGCCTCGATCCTGTCCCCGGCATCGACGAAGGCGGCCGGCTTGTCGTCACCGGCCCGAACGTCATGAAGGGATATCTTCTGTCGGACCAGCCAGGAGTGCTGGTGCCCCCGGAGGACAACTGGTACGACACCGGCGACATCGTCGAGTTCGACGACGACGGCTATGTCACGATCAAGGGCCGGGCCAAGCGGTTCGCCAAGATCGCCGGAGAAATGGTCTCGCTGACCGCCGTTGAAACCCACGTCTCACAGGTCTGGCCCGATCGCGGCCACGCCGTGGTCAGCTTGCCTGACAAGCGCAAGGGCGAGCAGCTGATCCTCATCACCGAAGTGGAAAGTGCCGACCGCAAGGCCCTGCTCGAACATGGCAAGGCGAACGGACTGTCCGAGATCATGATCCCGCGCACCATCCTCAGCGTCGACCGGCTGCCCCTCCTGGGCACCGGAAAAGTCGACTACGTGACGGCGCACGCCATAGCCGCCGAGCGGATCGGCTGATTGCGCTTGCAGTCTTTCGCGATTGCCGATAAGCCGCGCCCGTTCAGCACCAGCCAGGATACCGGCACATGAAAATCACCGATCTCAAGACATTCGTCGTCGGCAACCCGCCGCCCCATTTTGGCGGCCGCTATTTCATCTTCCTCAAGCTCACCACCGACAACGGCATCGAGGGCTTCGGTGAGGTCTATACCGCGACCTTCGGACCGCACGTGGTAGCCTCGATGATCGAAGACGTCTGCGCCCGCCATGTCATCGGCGCCGACCCGTTCCGCATCGAGACCATGTGGCGCAACGTTTATGGCCGCGGTTTCTCCCTGCGCCCCGATCTGTCGCTGGTGAGTGTCCTGAGCGGCATCGAGACCGCCTGCTGGGACATTGTCGGCAAGGCGCTGGACAAGCCGGTCTACGAGTTGCTCGGCGGGAAAGTGCATGAGCGCCTGCGCTCCTATACGTATCTCTACCCGGGGCCGGACGAAGACCAGGCCGACCCGGAGACCTATCGCAACCCGGATGCCGCCGCCGAACGCGCGGCCGAGTGCGTCGCCCAGGGGTTCACCGCGGTGAAGTTCGATCCGGCCGGCCCCTACTCGAACTTCGACCCGCGCCAGCCGAGCCTTGAACGCCTCGACCTGAGCGCCGAGTTCTGCGCCAGGATCCGCGAAGCCGTCGGCACCAGGGCCGACCTGCTTTTCGGCACCCACGGCCAGTTCACAACGTCGGGGGCCATAAGGCTGGCAAAGCGCATCGAGCCGTACGATCCCCTGTGGTTCGAGGAGCCGAGCCCGCCGGAAGTTCCCGAAGAAATGGCCCGCGTCGCGCGCCAGACATCAATACCGATCGCCACAGGTGAGCGCCTCACCACCAAGTATGAGTTCTCCCGTGTCCTCGAACTGCAGGCCGCCTCGATCCTGCAGATGGCGCTCGGCCGCGTCGGCGGCATCCTCGAGGCCAAGAAAATCGCCGGCATGGCGGAAGCCCACTACGCACAGATCGCGCCACACCTTTACTGCGGACCGATCGAAGGCGCCGCCAACATCCAGCTTTCCGCCTGCATCCCGAACTTCCTGATCCTGGAGAGCATCCAGACCTGGGGCGGGTTCCATTCGGAAATCCTCAAGAAACCCATTCAGTGGGAAGACGGACACGTTATCCCGCCGACGGAACCGGGTATCGGCGTCGAACTCAACGAAGAGGTCGCCGAACAAAATCCCTATACCGGAGACGAGTTGCATCTGGAGATGGTTGAGCATCCGGTCTAGGGCCGCCCCAACGTTGCAGCCATGAATTCCGGCAGGCTCCAGGGCAATCCGCGGCAATATTTACGCTGTTGCGGTTTGTGCCGTGGACGCCGAAGTTCGCCGGTTGACCTCAGTTTGGCACCGGTGCATAGTTCGCAACCGACATCACATGTGGACACTATGCATACAAGAACGTGCATGTGATCTGTCGCATTTGGGAGGAAAAAGTGAGCTGGGGCATCTGGTGTCTTAGTCCCGCGTAAAGTTCACAGCATGGGAGCAACTCAATGAAGTTGAAGAAATTCCTTAAAGGTACTGTTGTCGCCGCCACGTTCGCCGCAGCGGCGTGGACGCTTCCGCAGGTCCAGGCCGAAGAAACCAAAGGCCCGGTAACGGACGAAATCGGTGTCGTGATGATTCCGAAGGGTGCACCGATCTTTATCGGCGGCTACTGGACGATCTCCGGTCCCGATACGGCTCTTGGTCTCGACCAGCAGCGCGGCGCCGAAATCGCGCTTGATGACTGGGATGGAATGGTCGCCGGCCATAAGGTCAAGTTCGTCGTCGAAGACAGCCAGTGCAACGCTGAAGGCGGTCAGACCGCCGCAACCAAGCTGGCATCGAACCAGAACATGGTTGTCGTCGTTGGCCCGGACTGCTCGAGCGCCGGAACGCCTGGTGGCCCGATCCTGTGGAAAGCCGGCATCCCGTCCGTCGCCACATCGACCACCGCGCCGACCCTGACCGCAGCGGACCGTCCTGAAGGCCTGCATGGTTATCTGCGCACGATTTACAACGATCTTTCCGCAGGTGCCGCCGATGCGGAGTACTTCTTCAACGAAATGAAGTGCACCACGATGGCAACCGTCCATGACGGCAGCCCCTATGCCGAGCAGCTCGTTCGTGTTGCCGAAGGGCGTTTCACCGAACTGGGCGGCAAGGTCGTCGCCGCGGAAGCCGTGACACCGACGGACGTTGACATGCGCCCGCTGCTGACCGGCATCGCGACAACAAAACCGTGCGTCCTGTACTTCCCGATCTTCGTCGCCTCGGCGGCCCAGATCGTGCGTCAGTCGAGCGAAATCAAGGGTATGGAAGGCACCACCATCATCGGCGGTTCCGCGCTCATGGCTCCCGGCTTCCTGGAAGCGGTCGGCGATAGCGCCGTTGGCTTCCGCTTCACCAATCCGGACGCTTCTGACGACGCATTCGGCGAGCGCTATCCGCAGCTCGTGAAGCAGTACGAGGAAAAATATGGCGAAAAGCCGATCCAGGCTTTCCACGCCAACGCCTATGACGGCATGGCCGTTGCTCTGATGGGTATCGAAAAGGTCGCAAAGACCGATGCCGACGGCAACACCTATATCGGCCGCAAAGCTCTGCGCGACGCGCTCTTCGCCACCAAGGACTATGACGGCATCGGCGGCAAGATCAGCTGCAACGAGCATGGCGACTGTGCCGGCTTCAAGTTCGCCGTCTATGAGTTCACCAATGGTGACCCGTCGACCTTCGAAATCGGCACCAACCCGAAGAAGATTCATCCGTGATTTAAGTCGGAGCGCAAGCTCCGCCAAATCCTGACAAACCGGGGCCGGCCCATAAAACCAATATAGCCGGCCCCGGAGCATATCTAAGGGGCGAGGGGATCACTCCAGATGACGGCAGCGGCTTCCAGCGAGACGCGAAACGGGCTTGACCGGCTCAAGGACCTCAAACGGCTTTCATTCGTCGATGTCATTTTGTGGGCGCTTCGCATCGGTGTCCTGATCGTTGTCGTCGGTGGCAGCATTGGCACCTTGATCAAGGGCCGCTATTCGATGGAGCAATGGTTCGATTTCTTCATGTTCGGCCTCACCATCGGCGGTATTTACGCCCTGATCGCCCTTGGCTACACCATGGTCTACGGCATTTTGCGCCTGATCAACTTCGCCCACGGCGATATCACCATGACCGGCGCGTTTTCCGCCTACTTCCTGGCCCGGGGCCTTGACCGGTCCGGTTTCCTTGACGCCAATCCGGTCATATCGATGATCCTCATCATGGGTCTGGCGATGATCATCTGCTCGGCAATCGCCTTGGCGGTCGAGCGCATCTGCTATCGCCCGTTCCGCCATGTTGCGACGCTGGCGCCGCTGATCTGCGCCATCGGGGCATCCTTCTTCCTGCAGCACTCTTTCCGCGGCATGTACGGCTCGTCCATCCGCGCCTATCCCGATCCCGAGTGGATGAAGGGCCAGGTCAACTTTCTGAGCTTCGAGGTTCCGCTCTATCAGTTCGTCGTGATCGGCATTTCACTTGCCGCCATGCTGTTCCTCTATCTGGTTGTTCAGAGGACCAAGATGGGTACGGCCATGCGCGCGGTGTCGGAAGACCGCGACGCCGCCTCGATGATGGGCATCGACGTCAACAAGGTGATCCTGTTCACCTTCATCCTCGGCGGCTGCATGGCCGGCATCGGCGGCGTGCTCTATTGCATGGTCTACAAGCAGATCTATTTCTACATGGGCTTCCTGCCCGGGGTGAAAGCCTTCTCCGCCGCCGTGCTTGGGGGCATCGGCAACATTCCCGGCGCCATGCTTGGCGGCCTCTTCCTTGGCGTTGTGGAATCGATCGGTCCGGCCCTGTTCCTGGACGGCATCGGCATCGCCGCGCCCTATCAGCTGCGCGACCTGATCGCCTTCACCATGCTGGTCATGGTTCTGATCTTCCGGCCGCAGGGAATATTGGGCGAAAGACTGGCAACGAAACGGGCGTGATTGTGTTCGCGCGGCACACAGGTGCAAGTTTGGGGACTTAAGAGATGGCTTTTGACGTTGTAGCCTCCGCCCGTCAGGAACGGGAAGAACATGTGCCGGCGTGGCGGCGCACCCTGGTAACCGGTCTGACGTTCGGCGGGTTCGCCTTCTATTTCGCCCTGGTCGGCATTGTCACGATGTTCCACGGCCGCTGGATCATCGTTGACACGGTGTCGCTCGGTCACGCCCTCCTGATTGTCACCGCCGGCGCCGCCGGCCTCTACATCGCCTACAAGGCGCGGGTCGGCAGCTATCAGGAGTTGCTTCTGCAGGGCGCCGGCGCCGGAGCCATCGTCGGTGCGGTCATGTCCCTTCTGGTTCTTGTGATCGTCAACTTCAAACTGCGCTTCATCTTCGTTCAGCTCTGGAAGCCCTTGCTGAAAGCACTGGACTTCGGCCAGGACCCCTGGACCGCCGCCGTGATTCTGATCGTCGGCGGTGCCGTGTTCGGCGCGCTGGGAGTGCTGTTTTTCATCATGAACCCGGCAATCCGCAAGCCGATCGTAGCCGGCCTTGTTGCCGCCGGCATTGCCGGGCTGTTCCAGGAACTGATCCAGTTGATGATTCAGTCCTACGGCACTTTCCGCGAGTTGTTCTTTACATGGGACGGAATGACCCTCCAGGGCGCGGTCATCCTGTTCGTGGTGTTCGCTGCTATCTCTGCATTTTGGGGTTGGCGGCGCGAAAGTCTGAATGCCAGGTTCGAAAGGTTGCCCGTGAACCGGCAGAAAACCATGCGGGTATCGGGCTATGTCCTCGCCGGCTTGCTCGTCCTCGTGTTTCCTTATCTGGCCGGCAATTTCATTGGCCAGGTGCTCATGCTTGTCGGCTTGTTCACGCTCATGGGCATGGGCCTCAATCTGGAAATCGGCCTTGCCGGACTGCTCGATCTCGGCTTCGTCGCGTTCTACGCCGTTGGCGCCTACACCACGGCCCTGCTGACCGCGAGTTCCGACGCGGCATTCATGCAGCTGCCCTATTGGGTCGCGATGCCGATCGCCATTTTCTTCTCGATTTGCGTCGGGGTGCTGTTCGGCGTGCCCGTCCTCAAGGTGCGCGGCGACTATCTGGCGGTGGCAACGCTGGGGCTTGGTGAAATCGTCCGTGTCATCGTTCTGTCCGATGCGGCCGCTCCCCTTCTGGCCGGTGCGCAGGGCATCCTCGGCGTCCCGCGGCCCTGGATCGGCAATTTCGAGCTGAGCACTCCGGTGGCGCTTTTCTACCTGACACTGGTCGGCTCGCTGATCGCCGCCTACATCGCTTATGCGCTTGAGAACTCGCGTCTCGGCCGTGCCTGGACCGCGATCCGCGACGATGAGGACGTGGCGCAGGCGCTCGGCATCAATCTGGTCAACGTCAAGCTCCTGGCCTATGGCCTGGGCGCCGCATTCGCCGGTCTCGCCGGCTCGATCTTCGCCGTCATGCTCGGCTCGATCTTCCCGCACAGTTTCCAGCTGATCATTTCGATCAACGTTCTGGCACTGATCATCGTCGGCGGCATGGGCTCTCTGCCCGGCGTCGCCCTCGGCGCTTTCGCGCTGATCGGCCTGCCGGAGCTGTTGCGCGAATTCGGCGAGTACCGGTTCCTGTTCTACGGCCTGGTGATCGTCATCATGATGCGGATCAGGCCCGAAGGCCTGTGGCCCTCGGCTTCGCGGCGCAGAGAAATGAACGTCGATGAGGAAGACCGCGCCGTTGTCGAGGCGGAACTGGCGGCCAGCAAAGCGCCGGCGAAGAAATAGGGCGAATGGTGAGCATGAGCACAATGAACGACGCCCTCCTCGTTACCAAGGACCTGACCAAGCGCTTCGGCGGCCTGATCGCCGTCGATCAGCTGAACCTCAATGTCAAGGAAGGTTCGATCCAGTCGATCATCGGGCCCAACGGCGCCGGCAAGACCACGGTGTTCAACTGCATCATGGAGTTCTACCAGCCCGACGGCGGCGAGGTCTGGTTCAACGGCGGCCGCATCGATGGTCTGACGCCGGACAAGGTGGCGGTCGCCGGCATCAGCCGGACCTATCAGAACATCCGGCTGTTCAAGAACATCACGGCAGTCGAGAACGTCCTGGTGGGCATGCATATCCACCTCAAATCGGCCTGGTGGGGCGCTGTGCTCAGGACCGAGTTCACCAAGAAGGACGAAGCCGATGCCGAGGCCGAAGCCTTCCGGATCCTCGACTTCATCGGACTGACCGGCAAAGGCGATACGCTGGCCCGCAACCTCTCCTATGGCGACCAGCGCCGGCTTGAGATCGGCCGCGCCCTGGCGACCAAGCCGAAGCTCCTGATGCTCGACGAGCCCATGGCCGGCATGAACCCGCGCGAAAGCCAGACCATGATGAACTTCGTCCGCAAGGTGCGCGACGAACTTGGAATTTCGATCCTTCTCATCGAACACTCCATGCGGGTCGTCATGGGCATTTCCGACAAGGTTGCGGTGCTTGATCACGGCGTCAAGATCGCCGACGGCACACCCAGCGAAGTCCAGAACGACCCCAAGGTGATCGAGGCCTATCTCGGCGCCGAAGGCATAGCGGCCCTGAAATAGGATTTGCAGAAAGATGGCGCTCCTCGAAATCAACAATCTGCACGTCTTCTACGGCCAGATCCACGCGTTGCGCGGTGTCACACTGGACGTCCCGCAGGACAAGATCATCACCCTGATCGGCGCCAACGGAGCCGGCAAGACCACCATGCTCAATGCCGTCTCGAGCATTCTCGATGCGGCGGAAGGCTCCATCACCTTCGCCGATGAGGACATCAACGAACTCTCCCCGCACCATGTCGTCGCCAAGGGCGTTGTGCAGGTTCCCGAAGGCCGCCGCATCTTCGGCCGCCTGTCGGTGCACGAAAACCTGCGCATGGGCGCCTTCCTACGCAACGACAAGGCCGGCATCAAGGACTCCGAAGAGCGTATGCTCGACATGTTTCCGGTCCTGCGCGAACGTCTTACCCAGGTGGCCGGGACGCTGTCCGGCGGCGAGCAGCAGATGCTCGCGATGGCGCGCGCCCTGATGTCTCAGCCGACCATGCTCCTGCTCGACGAACCCAGCATGGGGCTCGCGCCGATGCTGGTGCAGCAGATCTTCGAAACCGTCCAGGAGATCCGCAAGCAGGGGGTTTCGGTCCTCCTCGTCGAGCAGAACGCCTTCATGGCCCTGCAGATCGCCGACTATGGCTATGTCATGGAAACCGGCGAGATCGTGCTCGAGGGCGATGCGAAAAAGCTGCTCAACGACGACTCCGTCAAAGAAGCCTATCTCGGCTAGAGCGCATTGCGCTTTATGTGATTCGACGCCAGCCCACGCCCCCTGCCCAACCACCCCCAGGGTACCTTTGTCGGGTGGTTGGGCAGGGGGCGTGGGCTGGTGCAGATTGAACACAGCAAGTTTTAGGCCCTTTCTTCTGCCTGATA
>JAJFHL010000341.1 GCA_021775615.1 Hyphomicrobiales bacterium | reverse complement strand
TCCTGATCCCGCTTAGATCACGATCGACTTAGGTGGCCCACCTAAGTCGATGAAACGTGATCGCTTCTTACATTTTAGAGCGGGATCGGACGGAAAACCGGTGTCCACTTTTCCTGATCCCGCTTAGATCACGATCGACTTAGGTGGCCCACCTAAGTCGATGAAACGTGATCGCTTCTTACATTTTAGAGCGGGATCGGACGGAAAACCGGTGTCCACTTTTCCTGATCCCGCTCTAGGATAGCATTTCAATTCCGACCGCGGTCGCCTCGCCGCCGCCGATACACAAAGAAGCAACACCGCGCTTGCCGCCGGTACGCTGCAGGGCGCCGAGAAGCGTCACGATGATACGCGCACCCGAGGCGCCGATCGGATGGCCGAGGGCACAGGCGCCGCCATGCACGTTGACCTTCTCGTCGTCGAGGTCCAGGTCGCGGATGGCAGCCATGGCGACCACTGCAAAAGCCTCATTCACTTCGAAGAGGTCGACGTCGTCCACGCTCCATCCGGTTTGTTCGAAGAGCTTGTTGATCGACGCGATCGGTGCGGTGGTGAACCATGCGGGCGCCTGGGCGTGGGCCGCACATCCTTCGATCCTGGCGATCGGCGAAAGCCCGCGGCGTTCCGCCTCCGAGGCCCGCATCAGGACCAGAGCCGCCGCCCCGTCCGAGATCGAACTCGAATTGGCCGGCGTCACCGTGCCGTCCTTGCGGAATGCAGGTTTGAGGGTTGGTATCTTCTGTGGGTCGGCGGAAAACGGCTGCTCGTCGCGCGCCACTACATTCTCACCCTTGCGGGTCTTGACTGTAAACGGCACCATTTCGCCTTCGAAGGAACCGTCTTCGTTGGCCTTGCGCGCGCGCCTGAGGGATTCGATCGCGTAGGCGTCCTGGGCTTCGCGTGTGAACTGGTAGTGCTGGGCGGTGTCTTCGGCATAGGTGCCCATCAGCCGCCCCTTGTCATAGGCATCTTCCAGGCCGTCGAGGAACATGTGATCCTTGACCTCCCCATGCCCGAGACGCAGCCCGCCACGCACCTTGGGCAGAAGATAAGGGGCATTCGTCATGCTTTCCATGCCGCCCGCCACGATCACATCGCCGGGCCTGGCATGCAGCGCCTCATAGGCCATCATGGTCGTCTTCATGCCCGACCCGCACATCTTGTTGACCGTGGTGCACGGCACGCTCTCGGGCAGTCCGGCGCCGAACGCCGCCTGGCGCGCCGGGGCCTGGCCTTGCCCCGCCGGCAGAACACACCCCATCAGCACTTCAGCGACATCTTCGTGGGCAATCCCTGCCTGCTCCGTCGCCGCCGCAATCGCCGCAGCCCCCAGTTCCGGCGCCGTGGCACCGCTGAGTTCGCCCTGAAAGCTGCCCATGGGCGTGCGCGCCATTCCGGCGATGACGATGGGATCTGAGGACGAAGAGGTCATGGCGCACTCCTGAATATCTGAGCCGGTGACAAGGCAAGCAAGATGGCTTTGGTTCTACACTCTCCCCCGGATATCTGCCAGTATCAAACAGGGGAGTGTCGCCAGACAGATCCTCTGGTTCAGATCGAGCGAGGCGGTGCGTGAGCGACCGATTTCAGGTGCATCTGAAATGACGCGGGCGGCCCGTTTCCGGTCCCGCATACGGCGCGGATTTCATGGCGCCAGTCTCCTCGTCGCGGCAGCCTTGGCGGGAACGGGCGCAACCACACCGGTTCTGGCCGCTGCGGACCCTCCGCCCGGACCGGCGTTTTTCTTCCAAGGCATCATCGGTGACGACGACCGGATAGCGCTCGACGCTACGGACCCGCCGTTCAATGCCATCGGCCGGCTGAATGTTTCCGGGTTCAGTGCTTTGCGCCAGTGCACCGGCTTTCTCATCGCTCCGGACATCGTCGTGACCGCCGCCCATTGCGTGATGGACGCCTTTCGCGGCAAGCCTCTGGCGGCGGCCCGGTTTCACTTCCTGCCGGGCTGGCAGAAACAGACATACCTGGCGCACGGGATCGGCAAATGCATAGGTGTCATGCAGGGGTTCCGCACGATTCCCAAGCCGACGCTGGAGAACATGGGGCTGGATGTCGCCTTCATCGTTCTAAGAGAGAAGATTGAGATTTCACCGCTCGCAACGGATGAAACCCTAAAGCTGACGGAGAAGACATCACTCGTGCACACCGGCTACAGCCGTGACAAACAGCATCTTTTGATGGGAGATGCCGACTGCAATGTCCTTGATGAAAACGAGCATGTCATTCTCACCGATTGCGATACAAACCGCGGAGCCTCGGGCGGGCCTGTGCTGGCACTCACACCAGACGGTGAGTTCAAGGCGGTGGCGATGATGGTCGGAGGCTTTGCGAAGGAAATGAATGTTGCGGTAAAGCTCTCCGCCGTGGCGGATTTCCTCAAAAACGCAAAATGCAATTAGCGCGCTTCACCAACCCTTGAACGCCGCCAGTTTTTCACGTGGCACCCGCCCCGCCACCGCATCTTCGATAGCCTGCGAAATCAACCCCACCGCGTCGTCCGCCTGGCGTTGACTCAGGATCAGCGGCGGGGTCAGCTCAAGCACATTCGACCGCATGCCGACATAGTAGAAGACGGCGCCGAGCTCATAAGCACGATAGACAGTCATTGCGGCAAGCTCTGCATCGGGTTCTTTCGACGCCCGGTCCTTCACCAGTTCCACACCGATCGCGAGGCCGCGGCCGCGCACATCGCCGACAGGTTCCAACCGTTGCTGCAGGGCCGTCAGGCCGTCCATTAGGTGGTCGCCGGCTTCGGCCGCGTTCTGCACGAGACCATCGGCTTCGATCGTGTTGAGAACCGCCAGCGCCGCACTGGAACAAATCGGGTTGCCATGCAGGGTCTGCATCGAGAAGGCGGTGGCATGGTTCAGGATGCCGGCCGGTCCAATGGCGGCCGATATCGGCAACCCGCCGCCCAGACCCTTGCCGAGCACCACAATGTCCGGCGTCCAGCCGTCATGCTCGAAGCAATGCAGCTTCCCGCTGCGGGCGAGCCCGACCTTCACTTCATCGCAGACCGTCAGGATACCGTGACGGTTGCAAAGCTCACTCAGCGCCTTCAGGAAACCGGCGGGCGGGACCAGAAGTCCGCCGTCCGACTGGATCGGCTCGATGAAGAAGGCGGCCACCTCCGACGGCGGGCACGACGTCGCGAACAGTTCCTCGAGCTGACCCAGCACCGCCTCTCCAGCGCCTTCGGCACGATACGGATCGGGATAGGGGATCAATTGCAGCCCTTCAGACCTCTCCGCATGTTCCTGCACCGAATGCCCGGAAACCGCCATCGACCCGGCGGTACCGCCGTGATAGGCGCCGGAAAACGAGAGAATGCGGTTGCGGCCGGTCGCAGCGACGACGGCGCGCGCAACCGTTTCGTTGGCATCGGACCCCGAATGCCCGAGCCAGACCCGCCGGTCGGCTCCGCCTGGAACGATCTCCAGCAGACGCTCGGCCAGAAGGATTGCAGGTTCATTGGCAGTCGAGAGTGTGCTCGCGCCCGCCTGGCGCTCGAAAGCGGCGGTCACGGCATCACGCAACGCCGGATGGGCATGACCGAGACTGGCAGCACCCCATGACGCCGACAGGTCGAGCAGTTTTCGGCCGTCTTCGGCGTGAAGAAAGGCGCCCGATCCACCGGTCACGGCAAGCGGGAAGAACCGCAACTTCTGAAGCTGCGACAAAGAACTTTCATCGCGCTGATACAAAGAGGAGGTCATGGCCGGAGATCCGCGTTGTGTCGTGCCAGCCCCCGCTTGAGATGGTCGCGCACCGACAGCCCCGGCACAAGGCCGAATGTGAACCTCTGCAAACGGGGAGTTGGCTACAGCTTGATATTCCGGGCCCGCGCCCGCACCGAGGCTGCGGCGTCCCGGCCGGCATTTTCATGCGCAACCTTCGCCGCCTTGGCGAATGCCGTATGCTGATCGGCGAGACTGCACAGGGCGTCCATTGACCAGGCGCGCAGGAACGGTCTTTCATGGGTCAGCAATGGTGAAAGCCACCGGGCAACCTCCTCCGCCTGCGGAGCGCCAATCGCCAGGTATCTGAATGATTGGCAGACATGGAGCTGGGCCGCCCAGTCCCGCAGTCCGGCGAGACGCCGGCAAAGCGCATCTGTCTCTTCCGCGGTCAGGGTCCCGCCCCTTTCCAACAACGATTTGAGAAGCCAGGTGGCGCCACTGGAAACAGGGCTCTCCGCGTCATCGCAAAGTGCAATCAGGTGGTCACGATACCCATCGTGACCTGAACACGCGGCTTCGATTTCTCCCAGCGTGGTCAGTGCGCGGCCATCGAAGGCCGACAATTGTCGCCTGAGTGTGCCGCGGTCGAAGCTCATCTCCAGATACCGGTCATGCCGAGACGCTCCGTGCGCACCGCCGGACAAGATCAATCAGGTGGTGCATGTCGTCCTCGCTATTCTCGTAGTGCAGAATGCAGGCCCTGAGGGCGACATTTCCGCGAACCTTTGTGGTCGGCATGTGCGCCTCGCCGGTCCTGCCGATTTCATCGGCGATGGCATCATTCAGCTCGTCGAGCGCCGCACCGTCGGTCTCTCCCTCCGGCACATACCGGAAGTTCGCGATCGACAGCGACACCGGCGCGAGCAACTCGAAATCAGGCGCCTCTTCAACCAGGGTTCCCAGCAATGATGCCAAGCGGTTGCACCCAACGACGAGGTCGCGGACACCGCTGCGCCCGAGCCGTGCGATAACCGCCCAGGTCTTGAGCGCCCGGTTGCCATAGGTCAGCTGAAACATGTGCTCATAGGGCCAGGGCGCCGAGTCTTCGCTGGAACTCATCAGGTAGTCCGGTTTGAGGCCGAAGGCTTCGGCATGGCGTTCTGGGTGGCGCATCAGGAGGGCGCCGCAGTCGACCGGCGCCTGCAGCCACTTGTGCGGGTCGATGGTCAATGTGTCGGCCCGCCCGATACCCCGATACATTTTGGCATAATCCGGGTCGAGGCCGCCAAACCCACCATAGGCGCCATCAATATGAAACCACAGACCGAACTCTTCCGCGATGTCCGCCATCCCATCCAGCGGATCGACCGCGCCGACATTCGTCGTGCCGGCGCCGGCCACAATGCACATCGGCCGAAACCCCGCGTCAAGATCACTCCGGATCGCCTGGCGCAACGCGTCCGGAATCAGGCGGAACTGCTGATCGGTTGCCACAAGCCGCATGCAGGCCGATCCCAATCCAAGCTGCTCGGCGCATTTCTGGATCGAGCTGTGCGCCTCGGCGCTGGTGTAGATCGTAAAGCCCGGACGTCCGCCCTGCAGCCCTTCGGATCGAATGTCCCAGCCATCGTCCTTGGCGGCCTTGTGACGCGCCGCCGTCAGAGCATTGAGATTGGCCGCCGACCCGCCGCTGAACAGAACGCCGAAGCCTTCGCCATCGGAAAACCCGGTCAGCTCCATGAGCCAGCGGCCGAGCGCCACGTTGAGAAAGATGCTCGAATGGTCATACCCATCGAGCCCCGTGTTCATGATGCTCGCCGCGAGATCCGCCAATGCTCCCATGGGCGCGATCCCGGCGCAGATCCAGGCGTAGCAGCGCGGATGGGCAATGGTGATCGGCCATGGCAGGATCTGCGTGCGCAGAAACTCCAGCATCTCCTCTGGCTGCTGGCCGGCATCCGGTAGTGGCAGTGACATCAGGTGACGCCTGACATCGTCCGGCACGCGGCGGTCCATACTCTTGCCGTCCAGATCCGCAATGTAGGTTTCCAGTTCGGTCAGCATATGCTGTCCGATTTCCCCAAAACGGGCCTTGTCTTGGCTAAACGGGTGCCGGGCTTCAGCATCTGACATCGTGCAGGCTCCTTGTGCGGCCCGCTTCTGGCGGCGGGCATCATGATCACAACGCTGGACATGCCAGAATAGGATTTGGTGTCAAGGCCTCTTGCGCTACAACCGCAATCCGTGAAGTGAACGGAACGGCAATGACTGACTTTCCCGCCAACGGCCAGCTGCGCAAACCGACATATGCCGATGTCGTTCTGCTCGTCGTCATCGGATGCGTCTGGGGCTCTTCGTTTCTGCCGATCAAGGTCGCCGTCTACGAAACCGGCCCGATGCTCCTTGTCTACCTGCGCGTCCTGGCGGCTCTGGTGCCGCTCTGCCTTTACATGGCATGGAGGCGCATCCCCTACCCCTCCACACGGTTCGACTGGGGCCTGATCTTTGTCATGAGCCTCCTGAACACGGTCGTCCCGTTCTTTCTTCTGTCATGGGCCGGGCTGCACATCACATCGGGCGTCATGGCGCTGATCATGGGCATCGGGCCGCTTCTGGCGCTGTTCGTCAGCCACTACACGACCCATGACGACAAGCTGACTGCACGCAAGTTTGCCGGCATGCTCATCGGGCTATGCGGTCTGGTGGTGATCGTCGGGCAGGATGCGCTTTCCGGCGTCACCGAGCATCTCCTCGGCGACCTTGCGGTTCTCGGTGCCATCACCTGCTATGTGCTGGCCACTGCTCTGGTGCGCAAGGTCCGCTCCACCGCGAAGGAGGCCATGGCTGCCGGCAACATGATTATTTCCACCGCGCTGCTGGCGCCGATCATACTCATTGCCGATACGCCTCCCATCACCGACCTCAGTCTCGAGAGCTTTCTGGCGATTGCCTATCTGGGCGTTGTCACCACGGGCGTGGGCTATGTGCTCCGCTTCCACATGGTCATCACGGTCGGCCAGAGCTTTACCTCAATGGCAAGCTACGTCATGCCGATCGTCGGGGTCATTTTAGGGGTGTTGTTTTTGGAAGAGCCGCTGACCATCTACCTGGTCCTGGCGCTCGGCCTGGTTCTCGCCGGCTTTGCGGTCGCGCGGTGAGCGCATGTTCAAAGCAGGCGGTGTTCCGGAAGTCCGAGAGCAACAGCACGGAGCTGGAGAGGGGAACGGTTACACACTAATTCCGCACCATATACTCTCGGACCGGGAACAACAGGAGTTTCGTCCTGTCATGGACAAGAGATAGATACAAAGTGGAACGACCCCTGTGACACAGATCACTCGACAGGGGATCAGGGGCGATTTTCCCGCAAAATAGTGAGAAAAAGTTCGTTGGCGGCGGACCGGGCCGCCTGCACGTTTCCGCAATTGGCCAGCTTTGCCGGATCGGCGACCTCGAGCCGGCTTTCAATCCAGCGATCAATCACCCCAACACGGGGACCGGATCCCAGTTCAGGCGTCTCGCGTTTCAGCGCGATCAGTTCAGCTACGGCGCAATCCATGTCCCTGGGCCACGGTTCCGCCTCGAGAAGCGCGGCGAAATTCATTGGCGGAACGGTCGAACGTGCACTCAGCCAATGCAGCGCCATGAGCGGGCGGATGGCGTAGAAGTACTTCTTCAGGGGCACGTCCGCGCCGGTACTCATCCGGTTCCACTGGGTTTTGGCGATGCTCAGATAGTGGTACCCGACGGCCCGCAGGTCCGCATGCGCCTCGTAGAGCGCCAGCATCTCCTCGCGGCAAGCCCCAACCACACCATAAGTGATCGGCGAAACCAGCCATTCATGCAGCGCCGGGTTCCACTTCAAAAGCAGCCGTAACGCCTTGCGCAGATCCCATCCGGCGAGATCGATCTCGCGCTCGTCGATGTCCCGTTCAATGACGTCGCGGGCCTCGTGCAGGGAGAGGTACCAGTCATGCGGATGCCGGTAGACGAACCGCACATCATAGTCGCTGTCGGGCGAGGCAAAGCCCCACGCCCGGCTGCCGGACTCGATTGCAAAGAGCACCTCGACGCCGTCATGCGCCTCGACATCCTTCAGGCGTGCTTCGACGTGACGACGAATCGCGTCCGGTATCGCCGGTGCGGCCTCAGGCACTTTCTTCAAACAGCTCCCGGCCAATCAGCATCCGGCGGATCTCGCTGGTGCCGGCGCCGATCTCGTAAAGCTTGGCGTCGCGCAGAAGCCGCCCTGTCGGGCTGTCGTTGAGATAACCCATGCCGCCCAGGGCCTGCACCGCTTCCAATGCCATCCAGGTCGTCTTCTCGGCGGCATACAGGATGGCACCGGCCGCATCCTTGCGGGTTGTCTCGCCGCGGTCGCAGGCCTGCGCCACCGCGTAGACATAGGCCTTGGTGGCGTTCATGGTCGTGTACATGTCGGCCAGCTTGCCCTGCATCAACTGAAACGTTCCGATCGGCTGGCCGAACTGCTCGCGGTCATGCACGTAAGGCACCACCACGTCCATGCAGGCCTGCATCACCCCGGTGGGTCCGCCGGCCAGAACGGCACGCTCATAGTCGAGGCCCGACATCAGGACATTGACGCCCTTGCCGACCTCACCGAGCACGTTTTCTTCCGGCACTTCACAGTCCTGGAACACCAGTTCACCGGTATCCGACCCACGCATGCCAAGCTTGTCGAGCTTCTGCGCCGTCGAGAAGCCCTTGAAGTCCTTCTCGATCAGAAAGGCGGTAATGCCCCGCGAGCCCGCATCCGGATCGGTCTTGGCGTAGACGACGAGCACGTCGGCCTGTGGCCCGTTGGTGATCCAGAACTTGTTGCCGTTGAGAACGTAGCGGTCGCCCTTCTTCTGTGCCTTCAGTTTCATGCTGACAACGTCGGACCCGGCACCCGGTTCTGACATCGCCAGCGCCCCGAGATGGTCTCCGGAGATCAGTTTGGGCAAATACTTCGTCTTCTGCTCGTGCGTCCCGTTGCGGCGGATCTGGTTGATGCAGAGGTTTGAATGGGCGCCGTAGGAGAGGCCGATGGAGGCGGAGCCGCGGCTGATTTCCTCCATCGCGATGACATGCTCGAGGTACCCCATTCCGGCGCCGCCATATTCCTCTTCCACGGTGACGCCGTGTAGCCCAATTTCGCCGAGCTTGGGCCAGAGCTGGCGCGGAAACTCGTTTGACTTGTCGACCTCGTCTGCAATCGGGGCGATGTGGTCGGAGGTAAAGGAGCGGACCATATCGCGCATCATGTCGGCGGTTTCGCCGAGATTGAAATTCAGACTGGGGTAATCGTTGGGGATCATGAGAAGGCCTCACCCTTGCGGTGTTCTTTGGGAGATTTGAGAAAAGTCTAACAGATCAGGCGGCCCGGCTGCCAAGAGAATGATCGGATGTGTTTTCGAGCGTCATGAAGGTTCCAAGCGCCGTGGCGCAGAGCTTTTCAACCCCATCGCTGACGGCGTAAACGTCCGCGTGGCAAACCGTGATGCGGCGGCCCGCGCGGGCGACAAGGGCACGGGAAATCAACGCCTCGCCAAGCGCCGGCGACATGAGGTTGAGCTTGTATTCCACCGTCAGAACCGAATTCCGGGGCGGCATCAGGGAATATGACGCATACCCTGCCGCATTATCGGCAATGGTGCCGATCAGGCCGCCGTGAAACAGGCCATGCTGCTGGCAAAGGTCTTCGCGGTAAGGGACGCGGACGACCGCCTCCCCCGGTCCCACATGCACCAATTCCGCGCCGATAGTCGTCATAAAGGACTGGCGGGAAAAGCTGTCACGCACCCGCGCTTCGAAATCCGGATCGGCAGGTTTGAAGGTCACTGTCCACTCCCTTTCAGTTGCGCCAGGCGCTGCAGACATCTGGTCTCTACCTGTTCGAGCTCCGCCAGGGTCAGCTCTATGTCTTTCTGCTTCTGCTCAAGCTCGGAGCGGCGGCCGGCGATGCGTTCGACCAGGTACGCGAGCTGTCCCTGCTCACCGGGCTCCGCGTCATACATGTCGATGATATCGCGGATGTCCGCCAGGCTGAGGCCAAGGCGCTTGCCCCGCAAGATAAGCTTCAGGCGGGTTCGGTCGCGAAGACTGAACAGACGCTGGCGGCCGCGGCGCAGCGGGCTGAGCATGCCCTCCGCCTCATAAAAGCGCAGGGTACGCGTTGTGATGTCGAACTCGCGGGTGAGCTCGGTTATCGAATACAGACGCTCACGCACTCCGGAACGGGCATCGGTTTCATCATCAAGGGCGGCATCTGCCATGCGTTGTGGTCTCATTTACACAGCCCGAGCGGGAAACTGTCAGCTACGGACACAAAGATCGATATCAGCGATGTAAATTACTTTTACGTTCACGTCAATAGACGGAAAGAAACTGTTATACTATATACAGTTAGAGAAATCCTGCAGGACTGCAAATGCGCACCCGCCTCGCGGTGATGCAAGTGTCGGGCTTGGAAACCGTGGATCGGCGACGGCCGCATTCTGCGGAAGCTCCTTCACATCACGAAAACGTGACGGCAAAACACCCGCTCAGATCGGCTGGCCGATAAAAATGTGACCCAGATCACGTCTTGGTTGGCCGCCGGTCGCCATGTCTCTTTTATAGACGAAGGGACCAAGACGATGACCACGACGAGCGGACTTCGGAACAAAACCGAGCGCGACGATCAAGACCGATCAATTTCGAAATGGGATGTTGTCGCCGCCTGGGCAATTCTTGCGGTGACACTGTTGGCGTTTGTGCTTGCCGGCTGAGGCCGGTACCCCGTACCGCAGGCCTCAATGGCCGCCCTATCGCATGCTCGAAAGGTTTACGATAAGAGCGTCGTTCTTCTGCCGGATCGCAGTTGCGATCTTGTGAGCCATGTCCCGGTCGGCCTCCGGCACGTTTAGCGCTGCATCGACGGCGCGGTGCTGTCCCTCGAGAAGCGCCTTGATCACGGTCTCCTCAACAATCTGCTCCACGCGATTCCACTGCTCGTCCGTCAGTTTGCTCTTGAGCAGGCCATCGATCTCATTCGTTGCGGCTTCCGCAATTTCTTTCAGTTTCTCCATTGGGGTCGTCCTCCGGGTTGTAATGCGGAAAGCCGCTCTATCGCTGCTATACCGCGCACGGATCGAGATTATAACCCCAAATCTCCCGACGTCCCGCCCGCCGATCACAAACGCCTTGCGCCTTACCGTCGAGGCTGCTCCAATCTGACCGTGAACGAGGGAGGCCGAAGTGACGTCTGATCGCGGCGCCATTCCAGGTGCGGAGTTCATGCCGCATGCCGAAATCGGACGCCTGCAGCAGCAGCGCTGGCGGCGTCAGGCCGCCTACATCATGTCGGCTTCAGCCTATTACCGTAAGCGCCTGGGCCAGGTTCGGCTCACCGGCGAACTCGACGAATTGGCCGACCTGCCCTTCACCGACAAGGAGATGCTGCGCCGCGAGCAGTTCGACCATCCGCCCTTTGGCCACTACCTGGCGACCCGGCCGGACAAGATCGCACGCATTCACCGCACTTCGGGCACCACCGGCGTGGCCATGAACCTGGCCCTCACCTCCACCGACGCGGAAATGACGGCCAGAGTCGCGGCCCGCGCGCAGTCCGCCGCCGGACTCGGCTCCGGCCACTGCGTGATCCACTGCCTGAACTATCAGCTCTGGATGGGAGGCTATACCGACCACGCTTCGCTGGAGGCCACCGGCGCCACCGTGGTGCCCTATGGGGTCGGCGGAACGCAGAATCTGATCCGTACGATCATAGAGCTGGGTGTCACCGCGATTTCCTGCACCCCCTCCTACCCCGCCGTCATCGAGGCGGCATTGCGCCAGCACTATCCCGACATGGCACCCCGGGATCTCGGGCTGACGCTTGGGCTTTTCGGCGGCGAACCGGGCCTGGACGATCCCGCGTTCCGCAAGCGGCTGGAAGACGCCTGGGGGTTTGCCGCGCGCAACGCCAACTATGGCGTTTCCGATGTCCTGTGCAATTTCGCCGCACAGACCGAATATACAAACGACCTGCATTTCATGGCGCTCGATGTGCTGTTTCCCGAACTCATCGACCCCTATACCGGCCAGAGGCTGCCCTGGAGCGAAGGCGAACGCGGCGAGCTTGTCCTGACCCATCTTCTCAAGGAAGCACAGCCATTGTTGCGCTTTCGTACCGGCGACATCATCACGGTGACCGCAACCGGCACCGCGCGCTGTGGGCGAACCGCACCGCGCTTCCGCGTGGTCGGCAGGTCCGATGACATGGTTGTCGTGCGTGGCCTCAATCTCTTCCCGACCATGATCGCAGGCGTGATCAACCAGTTTCGCGAACTCTCGGGCGAGTACCGCATCGTGCTGGACGGTCCGCCGCCCTACGATTATCTCCCTGTCGAAGCTGAACTCGCCGAAGGGGCGGCGCATCCGCAGGGTTTCGCCCAGGTCATCGAGGCCGCACTGAAACGGGAACTGGGAGCGACGGTGCGGATCACCGTGCTGCCGGCACATGCATTGCCGCGCACCGAGGGCAAAACCCGCCGGGTGTTCAGAAGGTAGACAAGGGCATGGCGTATCAAACAATTATGAGTGCACGTGACGACGATGGCGTGCGCACCATCACGCTCAATCGCCCCGATGTGCTCAACGCGATGAATGAAACCCTGGTCCATGAAACCGCGCGGGCCTTCGAGGAAGCAAACGCTGACGACGCAACCCGTGTGATCATCTTCACAGGAGCCGGCAAGGGCTTTTGCTCGGGCGATGACCTCAACGCACATGAGGCTTACACCGACGAGGCCGCCGCACGCGCCGCGGTCGAGGCCATCCAGCGCGTGACCCAGGCCATCTCACTCGGTGACAAGGTGGTCGTCGGCGCCATCAACGGCTGGGCCGTGGGCGGCGGCTTTGAATGGGCGATCAACTGCGACTTCCCGATCTGGGCAAAAAGCGCACGGGCGTTCTTTCCGGAACTTTACTGGGGCATGTTCGTGACCGGCGGCGTCACCGCCCTGCTCCCTGCGCTGGCCGGCCTCACTGCCGCGCGCGAACTGTTGTTCCTCGGAGAAAAGCACACGGCCGGCGAACTGCACGAAATGGGCGTCGCCTGGCGGGTGGTCGACGACGATGTGCTGATGACGGAAGCCCGCGCCGTTGCGGCAAAAATCGCGGCCCTGCCGGCCGGTGCGGTGAAGGACATGAAACGGGCCCTCACCCGCACCGCAACCACCGACATCGAAGCCGCAATGGCCCTTGAAACCGACGCCACAGTGCGCGGCTTCATGGATCCGGAAACAAAGCTCCGGATCGATCAGTTCTCAGAGAAGTGAATCGGGTTCAGCCCTTTTCGCGAAGCTGGTACATGCGCATCTCGCCGTAGTCCTTGGCCAGAGGCACCGGGCCCACATAGTCGCCGTCGATGTCGTCCACGCCGGAAAGCGCAAGCGCCGCGGCCATCGATTCCGTCACATAGACCTTGCCTGCCGGGGTGACCGGCTCGATGCGCGCCGCCCGCGTGACGTGGGATCCGTAGTATGTTTCGACCTCGCAGAGCTGATCCACGCCATGATAGATCGGGCCGAAATGCGCACCGAGCCTCAGCCTCAGGGCACGGTCATAGCCGATCGGCACAAAGTCCATCTCGTCGATGATCTTCTGAATGGACAGCGAGAAACGCGCCGCGTCGACCGCGTTGTCGAACACCACATAGATCGCATCGCCCCAGCTGTTTCTGTAGAGCACACGCTCGCCGAAACTCTTGAGCTCCCTGGAAATGCGCGCCATGAAGATGTCGTGGAACCGCGGAACGTCCTCCTCTTGCAGTTTTGAAAACCCAACGACGTCGCCGAAGATGATGGCGCGCGGGAAACGGGTCCGTCGGTCGTCCTGTGGCGGCGCCGCACGGGTCTGCTGACGCGGGCCGGTGCTTTGCGGGCAGTCGATGACATCGTAGGGCAGTCCAAGCTCCTCCCACATGGCGATACTGCCGTCGGTGCCGACACCGGTGCCACCCTTGCCGTCATAGACGACAACCATTCGCATGCCCGTGCCGAGCACACTGGCGCGCAGCAGGGCCAGCCCCATGGCCAGTTGAGCGCCGTACATGTAAAGGCTCTCATCGCGCAGGAACTTGCCGTCGGTGGCATAGGTCATCATCTGCTGCAGCCCGCCGGGACTGTTCTTGAAGTGCTCAAGGCAGCGATCGAAGCGCGCCTTCCAGTCTCCCCCCGACGGCGCAACCGACTGCTCAACGAAGTCATCCAGATTGAATGGCAGAATGGCGTGCATCTCGATGCCGCGTTCGATGCAGGCCTCCGCAAACAGGATGTCGGCGCCCGCCGCCAGCGATCCATAGGCGATGCTGGGCCTGTGAGCATCCAGGTAGCGCTCTATCTCGCCGCGAATGTGTGCTTCCTGCTCGGCCCGAAACCGGCCTTCACAGTCCGGCGGCGCGATGATGTGGCCGGCATAGTAAAGCACCTCGGGCACGGCAATATGCCTGAGGATGGCGGTGTCGACGCCGCGCGCGGCACACACCAGCCGCAACTGTTTGGCCGTCGTTGCCCGCGCGCCGAAGTCGACATCCTTGCGGCTGCCGGCTTTTTTCAACGCCGTCTCAGCCGCCTCCACGTCACCGCTGGCAAGAAGCGCTTCGGCGATCGATGCGTCGCGATAGTATTTGCGACGGCTTGTGTCCGGGGTTTCCTTGGCGCAGGCATCGAGCGTCCTCTTGGCGTATTCGCCCGCTTTTGCTTCCTCGCCCGCAAGCAGGTTGAGTGTGGCGGCGTTCACGGCGGGGAAGCTTCCACCGAAGCGATCATAGACCGCGGCATAGGCATTGGCCGCCTCGCGCAGCAACTCGGTGCGCGCATCTCCGCTCACCTCGAAGGCCCGATCCTTGATCAGGCGGGCGCCAAGGCTCTGGGCGTCTTCGTTGGCGCGGTTCGCGACGCCGTATTTCTTGTAAAGTTCGGTGGCGTTTTCGATCGCCCCGCTACGGGCGACCACAAGCACGTGCAGAAAGCTGACCGTATAGAGCTCCTCAAGCAGTACGGCGGCTTCCGCCGCATCGGCGACATCGGACTGCACCGCTCCGGACCCGACGTTCGACTTCGCTTCAAGCTCCGCCAGATGGTCCGGGTCGAAGTGTTCAAGCAACCGCGACGCCAGGTCGGCCGCCTCGAAATAGGCCCCCCGGCGCTCAAGCTGATTGAGCCGCTCTATCGGATCCAATTGTGTCTTGTCTTCGACGCTCACTCGTCAGACCCTTTGCCTGCCCGGCACGGGCCGAACATTGCACTGCCCATAGCATGCAAAACTAGACCTATTCATCTTCATACGGAAGCGTTTGAGAGTTGATTGAGACCACTGAGACCAGACGTGCCAATCGCATCAAACGGTCAGGCGCCGTCGTTGGCCGTCTTCCAGGCTGCAAAGCCGCCGGCCAGCGAAGCGACGTCCTTATAGCCCATGTCGAGCAGCGTTTTTGCTGCCAGGGCGGAGCGGCCACCGGTTCCGCAATAGATTATGATGCGCCCATCGATGTGAAGCGCTGGATTGTGCACCGGGCTGTCGGGATCGGCATGGAACTCCAACAATCCCCGCGAAGCATGGATCGACCGCGGGATGTCCCCGTCGCGTTCGCGCTCGACCGTTTCACGAACGTCAAGCAGCACGACTTCCGGATCGTCCAGGTGATACGGCAGATCCTGAACCGAAACCGTCTCGATCGCGGCGTTTGCCTCTGCAAGCATGTCCTTGAAACCACGTTTCAGCATCAGCCCTCTCCCACTCCACTCGGTCGACTGCACTCGACAATTCTCGATTATAGCCGATCCTCGTTCGCAGCGGAATTGATCTGGCGCAACCGCCCTCGCCGGCACCGAACGACAGCCGGCCTACGCGGCAACCGCGGCGCCCGGCATCATCCCTTCTTACCGTCATGCCCGCCGGCCCGGAACACCAGAATGTTCCGGGGGCTCGCGAATAATGGCGTGGCTGCGTCGACGGCCAGTTCCTCACCATCCAGGAGATGAACCAGCGGTGTGAATGACGGCACGACCTCGTGCACCGTCCAGCACTGATGATGGGTGCCGACGAATCCGACCTCGTCGACACGAACGTCGCCAAACGAGATGTCATCGCTCCCCGACCGCTCGATCGTCAGGTGTTCGGGCCTGACCGACAGGATGACCGCTTCACCTGCCGGCGGCACCTTCGAAACCGACGCATCGAAGGGCAGATCAAAATCGCCAAGATCGCACGTCACCGAAACAGAATCGTCCCCGCATGCCGTCACCTGTGCCTCGATCAGGTTGGTATCGCCCATGAACGTTGCGGCAAAAACACTGCGTGGCCGCAGATAGACCCGCTCGGGAACACCCTTGTCCTCAATTTTTCCATGATCCATCACCACCACCTTGTCGGCAATCGCCATTGCCTCCTCCTGGTCGTGCGTCACATGGATGAACGTCGTTCCGATCCGTCTTTGTATCTCCTTGAGTTCATCTTGCATCTGCCGCCGCAGCTTGAGGTCCAGCGCGCCAAGCGGCTCGTCCAGCAACAGAACCGAGGGCTCGACCGCAAGCGCACGCGCCAGGGCAATGCGCTGGCGCTGTCCACCCGACAGTTCATGGGGCTTGCGCGATCCGGCATCGCCAAGCCCGACCATGTCGAGCATTTCAGCGATCCTTGCGTCGCGTTTGCGGCGCGGCACCTTCCGCATGTCGAGGCCGAAGCCGACATTGTCGCTGACCGACTTGTGCGGAAACAGCGCGTAGTCCTGAAACACCGTGATTGTCGGCCGCGCCGCCGCCGGCACCGCCGTCATGTCGCGACCTTCGATCAGCACCCTGCCCTCGCTTGGTTCAATGAAACCTCCGAGGATCGAGAGCAAGGTGGTCTTGCCGCTGCCCGACGGCCCCAGAAGGACAACGAATTCCCCCTTCTCGATTTCAAGAGAAACACGGTCAAGCGCGGTGAACGATCCAAACCTGTGCAGGACGTTTTCGACAATGACCGATGGTTCGCTCACGATCGGTACCGTCAGCCCATGAGATCCGCACGCCGGATACTCGTGTCGATGGTATCGCCACGCTCCTTCGCCAGTGCGGCCATGATGCGCATGATCACACAGACGGCAAGGCGCGCCGCGGTTCCTGAAACATCGAACACCGGACACAGCTCAGTCACGTCAAGCACGCTCACCTGGCCTCGCTTGGCGATCATTTCGGCGATATGCATGATTTCCCGCGCCTCGATGCCGCCGGGCTCGGTCGCCGTGACGCCAGGCGCCGCGGAGGCGTCCATCACATTGAAGTTGAAGCTCACATACTGCGCGTCCGTGCCATTCCAGACCCGGTCCAGCGCCTCGCCCGCGACCTCGTTCATGCCGCGATCAAGGAACTCGAACATCGAATGGAACCGGATATTCCGTTCCTTGGCGAGATCGATGTAATCCTTCGGGTTCATGGAATTGCGGGCGCCGATATGAGCGATGTTGTCCGCCGAAAGGTTGGGCAGCTCGGAGATGCGCGCCAGGGCGCATGTCGAGAGGTTTTTCTCGCCGGCCCAGCTGTCTGCCATGTCGAGATGGGCACCGAAATGCAGGTACCCCATCTTGGCCTCGCCGATATGGTCGGAAAGCGCCTTGGTCGCTGCGATCGAGATCGAACGGTCGCCGCCGCAGATGATCGGCACGAGCCCGGCGGACAGCACCTCGCGCACCGCCTTGTAGATGCGGTCGCGGGCAACGTCGGGGCTGACCTTCGGCATCGATACGTCGCCGCAATCGACCGATGTGCCGTTCAGATCGACGTCGTATTCGAACCAGTATGGAAAGTACTCCTGGGTCGCGAGCCGAAACTCGCGCGGACCGTCCTCCGAGCCGGGCTTGCCGACATTGCCCTCGTCGAAGGGCACGCCGAGAAAGGCGTACTGCGCGCCGCTTTCCTTCAGGTCCGCCGCTTTGAGCCCGACATGCGGCGCCCGCAGGAACGTGAGCACCCCGGGGGCGCGGTAATTGTCGCCCGCATCGCCGCCGAGAGGCGAGAACAGGTGAGCATAGGCTTTGGCTGGGTTCATTGGTCTTTTTCCTTCGTCCGCGCGTCTTTGATTATGGTTCCAGGCCCTGGTCGCGCAGGGTCTTCGCCCGGCTGCCCAGGTAGTGGTAGATCATGTTGGCAGCCATCTTGATGCTCATCTGACTGACGTCGAAATAGGGGGCGAGCTCGACAACCTCGAGAACATCGCAGCCATATTCACCTGCGATGCGGGCGAACTGAATGGCCTCGCGCCCCTTCAATCCGTAGCACTCCGGCGAGGTCGATCCGGGCATGCAGGCAATGTCGATGCTGTCTGTGTCCCATGAGAAGTACAGCGTATCGGCGCCATCCTTGCAGCGCTCGAACACGTCCCGCGCACAGGCGTCAAGCCCGCGCTCGACGATCTGGTGCATGGTGACGACCGGAATCTCGTTATCGACGAAGAAGTCGTACCAGTCCTTCGGGTTGAGGCTGTTGCGTGAACCGAGATGCGCCATGTTCTCAGCCGAGACATTCGGCAGTTCGAGGGCCCGTGGCGGGCCGGAGCAGTTTGTGATGGCATTGCCGGCCCAGTCCGGAGCGGCGTCGAGATGGCTGTCCACATGCAGATAGCCCATCTTGCCGTCTCCGGTGAAGCGCGACAGGGCGCGCGAGCCGGGGATCGGCAGCGAATGGTCGCCGCCGCACATGATGACCTTGGCCCCGCCTTCGAGGCACTCCGTCACGTAGTTGCAGATATACTCGTGCGACTTCTCGTTGTTGCCCGGCACCGTCGGCACATCGCCGCAATCGACCACGTTGAAGAAGGTCAGGATGTCGACGTCATATTCGAACATGTACGAGAAGTACTGCGTTGTCGCCTCGCGCAGGCCAGAGGCGCCCTGCGATGTGCCGGCCCGCACGATCTGACCCTGGTCCCAGGGCACGCCCAGGAAACACACCTTGGCGCCCATTTGGCGGATGGCATCGCGATCCGGCGGGCAGTAGGGCGCCCCCATGAAGGTCGCAAGACCGCGCGACTTGAAGGCACTGTTATGAAGTTTGGGCGAATAGATGTGATCGTCCTCGCCGAACTGCTCGGCGGGGCCGCGATGCTGATGCGGCACAAACTTCCAGATCGTCTCATGTTCCGAATTCATATTGCGTTCCTCGCCTCCCCGGCATTCGGGCATTCCTGCATCGACGCCGCACGTTCCGCTGTTTCAAGTTCAATCGAGACCAGTTCCATCTCGCGCCCACTCACCACCTTGGAGGTCGGATACCCGCAATCTGGACATCTGAAGTTGTAAAGCGCCTTCGGCACCTTCACGTCGTCGCAATGCTCGCACCGAACGCTCAGCGGCACTTCTTCGATGCGCAATTTCGCGCCTTCGCAAAGCGTGCCGCGCGAGGCCGGCTCGAAACAGAAATAGAGAGAGCGGCCAATGCCGCACAAAACGCCCATGCGGACGCAGATGGCTTTGACCCTCAGCGCATTGTTGTCGGCGGCGTGGGCGCTGGCGAGCTCCACCAGGGAATTGGCGATCGTCAGCTCATGCATGCTGCTGTGTCCCCGTCGCCTCATCATCATCGAGCACCGATGCGATCTCGGCCAGCCTCGCTTCCAGGCTCCGCCGTTCGGCCTCGAGCGCGTCGCGCTGGCGCGCCGCCACCCATGCGGTCCACTCATCCATGCCCGCGCCTGACTTGGCGGACAGCTCGATGGTGCCGATGTCGGGATTGATGCACCGGGCGTGCTCGATGCAGGCCGCCACATCGAAATCCACATGCGGCAGGAGATCGGTCTTGGAGATCACCATGAGGTCGGCGGCGGCAAATGCGTCCGGGTACTTGATCGGCTTGTCGTCGCCCTCGGTGACCGACAGGATGACCACCTTCGACGCCTCGCCGAGATCAAATCCGGCCGGGCAGACAAGGTTGCCGATATTCTCGATGAACAGGATGCTGTTTCGCTCGAGATCGAGCTGCTCCATGGCATGACCGATCATATGGGCGTCAAGGTGACAGCCGCGGCCGGTGTTGATCTGGATCGCCGGAACGCCTGTTGCGCGGATCCGCTCGGCATCGTTGGCGCTTTCCTGGTCTCCCTCGATAACCCGTACCGGAAAGTCCTGCTTAAGCCGGTTCAGGGTTTCAACAAGAAGTGTCGTCTTACCCGCGCCCGGGCTCGACACGAGATTGAGGGCCACCACGCCCAATTCTGCCAGCCTGTCCCTGTTGGTCTGGGCGAAGCCGTCATTCTTCGAAAGAATGTTCTCCTCGATCTGCAGCAGATGCGACTGGCTTACACCGCCCACATGGGTTCCCGCCGGGCCCTGTCCAAAGTGAATGTCCCCGTTTTGATGATCATGAACATGGGTTTCATGATCATGGTCATGGTCATGATTGTGATCGTGGCCATGATCATGCGAGTGCCCATGTATGGCACCCTCGATACGGACTTCTCCGTCACTGCAGCCGCAGACCTTACACATCTTCACTTCCTCCAGGCTTCAAATCGGACGGCAACGGCGCGCCGCTACTGTTCCTTTTTGTAGTTCAGCAACGTCCAGGTGACGTCTTCCAGTTCGCGCATGGCCTGCGCGAGGTCCGTATCCTTGCGGACCAGTGCTCCATAATAGATCCCGTCGAGGCATTTCGACACGAAACGGGCCGCAGTGTCCGGCCACTCACAGGTGAACACGCCCTGGGAAACGCCTTCGCGAATGGATTCAACCAGAATGCCCACTTCGAGGGCGTAAAAGTCGCTGATGATCTCACTGACAATTTCAGGCGATGATGTGGTGTTCGAATGCGCATTCACGAACATGATGCGGACAAATCGCTTGAGCGCCTCGGCCTGTTCGATGTTCATTTGAAAATACGCCCGCATCAGGTCGACCGGCTCGCGGTGTGTGGCCTTGATTCGGTAGATGTCCTCCATCACCCGGTCCAGGGCATGCACCAGAGCGGAGTGAAACAGGTTCTCCTTGTTTCTGTAGTAGTAGTAGATCAGCGAGTGCGTAATGCCGATGCTGCGGGCAATCCGCTGCACGGTGACCGCCTTGTACTCTTCGCGTGAAAAGAGCTCCAGAGCCGCCTCGAGAACGATCTCCGAACGCACGCCCTTGTGCTTCTGCAATCCTGCCTTCGCCTGCTGTACGGCCCCTGCCGTACCTTCGGCCAACGCGGCGTGATCAACGGTCATTTTGCCCCTCCTTCAATACGACTATGTCTGACGACCTTATCCAGATCGGCGTCTGCGCTTCAGGCTCGATTTCAATCTCCGGCGGCAGACGCATCTGCAGCCTGACCGACGCATCCGGCCCCGCCACCGCATGACAGCGGCGAAACGTGCCCTGGAACACGAAGTCGCCGAGACGCCCGGTTCCCAAGGGAACGCTGTCGGGGCCGTTTGCCTTGCCGCAGCGGATTGCTTCTGGGCGAAGCGACAGACAAACCGCCTCGCCGGCCTCGCCGCTCCCTTTGCAGTCGAGCGTGCCGACTGCCGTTTCCACCGCAACACGACCGCCTCCGGCCTTCGAGACCGTGCCGCGTACGATGTTGGTGTCGCCCATGAAGGTTGCCGCAAAGACCGTGGCCGGCTCGCGGTAGATGCGCTCCGGCGGGCCGGCGTCCTCGATACGCCCCTCATTGAGCAGAACGATCCTGTCAGCCAGGCTCATCGCCTCTTCCTGGTCGTGGGTGACATGGATGAACGTGGCATGGAGATCGCGTTGCAAGCTGTGCAGTTCATGCTGCATCTGGCGGCGGATTTTGACATCCAGCGCGCCAAGCGGCTCGTCGAGCAAAAGCACGGCGGGCTCGATGACGATGGCGCGCGCCAGCGCAACACGCTGGCGCTGACCGCCGGAAAGCTGATGAATGCGCCGGTCGGAGAAGTCTGACAGCCCGACCTGTGTGATTGCGGCATATGCCAGCTCGTGTCTTTGCGGCTTCGGCACGCGGCGCATGGCCAGACCGAACGCCACATTGTCGCGCACGGTCATGTGCGGAAACAGAGCATAGTCCTGGAACACCGTGACTGTCGGACGCTGAGCAGGTGCCTTCCCGGTCACATCGCGGCCTTCGATCAGGATCTGCCCGCGGGTCGGCGGTGTGAATCCGCCAAGCATCGAAAGCAGCGTCGTCTTGCCGCTTCCCGAGGGCCCAAGCAGGACGACGAATTCACCTTTCTGCACCTCGAGCGAGATGTCATCGACCGCGACCACGGCGCCATACTCTTTCGCCACGCCACGCAATTCGACCACCGGCGCGGTCATGACTTGCGCTCCGGCCGCAATAGGATCGCAACGGCTGCAAAGAAGGCAAGGCCGACCGATATTGCGAACACGATGGTGCCGGCGGCATTGACTTCAGGCGTCAGGCCGGCGCGCAGCATCTCGAAAATCATCACCGGCAATGTGACGTCGAAACTCGAGAGCAGGAAGGCAATGATGAACTCGTCCCAAGACAGCGTCGCCGAAATCAGGAACGCGGCGAGCATTGGCGGCGCCATCACCGGGATGATCACATAGATCATCGTCTGGATGTCGCTGGCGCCGAGATCATGCGCCGCGTTGTCGATGTTGCGCAGGTGTCCGCCGAACTGCGAATAGATGATCGCATAGCAGATCGGCAGGTTGATCACGCAATGGGCGATGCCGACGGACAAAAGCGATTTGCCGATACCGGCGAAGTTGAAAACGATGAGCAGTCCAAGACCGATGATCAGGTAGGACACGGTCATCGGCGCCATCAGAATGAACCGAACGGCGCTGGCCCCGACCGGGGTGTGCTTGAACATGCCATAGGCCGCAAAAAAGCCCAGTATGGTCGCTCCAAATGATGACGACAGCGCGATGATCACCGAATTCAGCAATGCGTCCATCAACCGGTCGTTGGAGAACGCCTTGCGATACCATTCAAGGCTCGGCCCCTCGAACGGCGGCACCGGGAGAACACCGTGCTGGAACGAGAACAGGACAAGAATGATCACCGGCAGATAGATGAAGGTGAGCATCACCAACAGGTAGATGCCGACGGGGAGCTGACTGCGCCATCTAGCCCACATTTCTCACCCCCTCCCACGGCCTGCGCGGCGCCATGCCGCCGTCAGGGCGGGAAGACTGCGCCGTGCGATGTGAGAAACGCGGGCTCGCCATCACAGCCGGTCCATCTTGAGGTAGCGCTGGATGGAGAAGTAGACGATCAGCACGCAGGTCATCAGCAATATGGCCATCATCGACGCCATCGGCAGGTTTGCGGTACGCGAGATCTGCAGGATGATCGCCTGCGGCATCAGCACCTCGGTGTTTCCCCCAAGGATCTGTGGCGTGATGTAGTCGCCTATCGTGATCACGAAGGTGAGAAACGCACCGACAACGACACCGGGCAAAGACAGGGGCAAGGTCACATGCCACAGAACCTTGGCGGGCGATGCACCGAGATCCCGCGCGGCCTTCAGATGCGACGGGTTGATCTGGATAAGATTGGAATAGATCGTCAGCGTCAGGAGCATCGTGAAGAAATGCACGAACCCCAGGACGGTCGCGGTGCGGGAGTATGCAATCTGTATCGGGTCCGACATGACGCCCGCCCCGATCAAGGCGTCGTTGAGGATGCCGTGATCGGAAATGACCAGCAGCCAGCTGTAGGACCGCACCACATAAGACGTCCAGAACGGCAACACCGCGAAGAGCAGAAGCAATCGCTGCCAGCGCACCGGGACCTTGAACGCCAGGACATAGGCCAATGGATAGGCAAGCAGAACACTCACCATCGTGGTCAGAAGCGTCACCTCGAACGAGTTGAAGAGTGCCGCTCTAAGGTAGCCTTTGGAAAAGAACTTCTCGTAGTTGACGAGCGTCCATTCGGGAATAAGCACACCTTGTTTGCGTGTCCAGAAGCTGACGCACGCCATCACCACCAGCGGTGCGACGAAAAAGAGCACAGTGAAGAGCACTGGCGGCCAGACGATCCACTTTGCCAGGTGAACGCGGCTCTCACCGCCGCCCGCCCAGGCGGGCCCTCCGCGCGCATCATCGGCTCTGGCCGTCTCAGCTGTCACACACACTCTCCCCCTCTCATTCCACTCCTGGAACGAGCCTGATGCTCAAACCTTGGGTGGACGGCCGGCTCCGCCCGTGGGCAAAGCCGGCATATCACTCAGCTCTGCAGGAACTCCGTCCACACGTCGAGCATTGCCGCGTCGAGATCGCCAGCAGGCAGTTGCGAATAGACCGACCGCGAGAGGAAATCGCCCTGTTGGTCCCAGCGCAACGTCTTCTTGGTCGCGTCGTCCAACTCAGCCTTGCTGTTCGTCGGCATGGCCCAGTAGCATTCCGATGTGGCGAGCGATGCCTGGCCCTTGGGGCTCAGCACATGCTTGACGAAGGCCTGCGCCAGATCCTTGCGCTTGGAATCGTTGAACACCGCCAGGCCCTGCGTCCAGATCAGCCCGCCCTGGTCGGATATCGTCCAGTCGAGATGAGGATTGTCGCCCATCAGGCCCGAAACCGCATATTCCGCACCACCGACGATCGCATCCGCGTTGCCTGTCGCCAGGGCGTTCTGAACACTGACGATATCGCCGATCAGCTTGATGTTGGGCTTGGCTTCCAGGAGACGCTTGCGGATCTCTTCCAGCTTGCCTTCATCGATCTCATTCGGCTTCCAGCCAAGTGATATGCCGACCATCTGGATAATCGGGAAATAATAGTCGTAGACCGCGAGCTGGCCCTTGTACTTTGAGTTCCACGGAAGATCGCCGCGCTTGGCATCGGCTTCATCGATCTTGTTCTTGTTGTAGCAGAAACCGTAATAGCCGAATTTCTCGGGCGCCGCGTAGAGCTTGCCATCGACGCGGGTGAACGGAGAATTCTTGATCGCCTCGAACATGTCGCCCCACGGCGCGATGTCCTCGGGAAGTTCCATCAGCAGGCCGGAACCTGCGACCCGCGGCACATCCGGCGCATCGATGACGAACACATCCCAGTCGCCGGGTTTTGATTGTTCGACGAGAGACAGAGCGGTGCCTGTCCCTTCATATGTCTTTACGTTGACCTTGACGTTGTGCGCCGCTTCAAACGGCTTGATCAACTTCTCGTCGGCATGATCGCACCAGACGAGAATGTTCAGCTCTTCGGCCGCAAGACCGACGCGCGGGGCGATGACGGTTGCAGCCGCGGTCACCGCGGCCCCTTTCAGGACAGTTCTGCGCGACGGACGCCAAGTTGATTTTCCACGCAAGCCAGTCATTGAATTTCCTCCCTTTTATGGGGCGCGCACCACTTGAGACGCGGTGTTCTGACCCTCTGCTTTGCCCACCCGCACCGGGTGAGCGCCCCCTTGTTTTCCAGCAGCACCATGCCGCCTCTGGACGCCCGATCTGCTTCGGTCTACCGTCGGGCGAGACCGCCTGCCGTGTCGATCTCCGATATTCAGGCCATACAGGCTATGGCAAATTTGACAACCTTGTCAAATCATCTTCGTTTTATGCCGATGCAGCAGCCCCGTGAGCATGCGCTATCACACCATCTGCAATTCAATCGCCGTGCTGCGTCCACCATTGCATTGACTGCCTTCCTCCGGGCAGGCCGTCACAGCCACAAGGCAATCCATTGCGGCGGTAAGCTCAATATGATCACCAGGACCCGAGTCGGGCAGATCGATCACCAGTTCGTTGTCCGGCTCCACATGGGTCTTCATAAAGAGGTTGAACGGATCCGGCACGGCACCCTCCTCGATACCGTATCGGGCCAGCACACCGCTCAGGATCTCAAGGCACCCGGTCTTGCCGGGTTGGTCGAACACGTTCTCGTAAAGCCAGCGGTTGCAGGGCGGAAAAAGCAGATCGTGCGCCCCGACCGTGTCCTTGGTGATGGTGAACATCACTTCGTTCCGGTTCGAGAACAAAAAGTCACCGGTTGAGATCCTCACCTTGAATGCGTTCATCCGGGTCTTGCCGGCGGAAAGGAACGAGGCATGGTCATGCTCGCCGAAGCAGACGAAGTCGGCAACCTGGTGCCCCTCGACATCGATGACCCGCAGTGTTTCGCCCTTTCGCACATGGATGGCCGCCCCGGATTTGGCCGGAATGACCACGTCGCGCGGATCGCTCATGATGGCATCTCCCTCAAAAATGCAATGAAACTTAGGCCCTTTCGGCTGCGATTTTCATACAGAACTGCAAACCTTGTCCAGAAGCACTATCATGGACCAACCGCCGACAAGCGGATCTGCGGCAAGAACGTGACGATGGGAGCAGGGATCGATGTCGAAAAATGAAGACGATACGTTTGCGGGCGAACCGGAAATTCTCGAACGCGCCGCGCGGCAGTACGAAACCTCAAATCCCGATTTTCCCATAGACCACCGCAAGACGGCACTTCTGGTGATCGATCTGCAGGAAGGGTTCGTTGCGACCGGCGCACGCATGTGGACACCGGGCAATCTCCGGATCATGCCGCGGGTAAAGACGCTGCTGGCGCGCTGCCGCGAACTCGGTGTCCCGGTCATCTTCACCGAACACGCCCATGACGAGACCGGACGCGACAAGGGCCTGATGTGGGACGTTCCCCTGAACCTACCGATCAAGGAGGGCGCGTTGCGCATCGGCGCCGCAGATACCCCGACCTATCACGAGATCGCGCCGATGCCGGGAGAGAAAGTCATTCAGAAGCATCGCTACAGCGCGTTCTTCGACACAGATCTCCACACCTACCTGCGCGGCTGCGACGTGGACACGGTCATCATCACGGGCTGCATGACCAACTATTGCTGTGGCGCAACGGCCCGCGACGCCTTCTTCCGCGACTACAAGGTCATATTCGGAAGCGATCTCAACGCCACGGACAATCAGGAAGTCCATGACGCCGAGCTCAAGACCCTGCGGCGGGGCTATGCCCGGGTAATCTCGCTGGACGAAATCCTCGGTGAGCTTGGCGAGGCCTGACGGCAAGACGCGATGGGGCGGCGCTTAACCGTAGCGCTTTTCGTATGCAGCGGCCGCCGCCTCGAAACACTCGATTGGTGCGCGCAGGGTTCCCGCGCCGATCTGTCCGCCATCCCTGCCCGCCACGCCGGCATCGATCGCCGGTGTAATGCCGGTTTCCAGGACCTTGAAAATGTCGACGCCGGTCGGCGTTCCGCGATAGCCCAGGAACGGTATCTGGAACGTTGAATTCTCGCCCAGCGTGATCTCGTACATCTTCAGGTTCGTGTCCGCCATGGCCTGCGCCGAGCCGCCCTGGTACCGCTGCAGCGAAAACGCCGCCGCCTGGGCGAAGCCGCCGAGACCGACTGTCTCGGTGATGTGGCTTTCGCCGCCGATCCAGTGAATGTCGTCCTCGGTGTAGCCTTCGAACAACTGCGCCTCGACCACCGGCGGCGGCCCTGTGAACCATTCATCGCCGAGCCCGCTGACCCGGATGGCAAAGCCGTTGCAGCTGATGGTCATGGCCGTCATCATGCTGGATTGCTCGATGTCACGGGCCGCGTCCGCCATGCACTTGGCGGATGCCATCGACAGTCTCAGAAAGAAGTACTCGTTCTCTTTCAGAAACCGGTCGGTCTCGGATACCGCTTTGGGATCGTCGCCGTAGAGCGCCATGAGATGGGGCACGAGTTCGCGGTGGAACAGGATCGTTCCGGCCGTGTTGCGGCTGTGCAGCTCGTCGCCCATATGCACCGCCCGCTGCATCAGTGGCTTGAGCGGAATGCCGCCCGACCTCTCCACAACCGCCGCGATCACCGGGGCGATAACCTTTTCGATGAAGATGAGCTGGTCGCGCACCTCGTCGTCATAGACGCCGTAATTGAGGCGCCGCGGCGAACCGCCCTCATAGAAATTGCAGTAACCGGTGTTGCCGAAGGCCGTGTTCTCGACAACGAACACCGGCATGGACGCGGTGTAGATGCCGGCCACGGATCCAACGCAACCGTGATCGTGACACGCCCCGACCACGATTTCACCGGACGCGAACTTGTCCTCCGCATCTTCCTCGCTGTCCGCCAGCCCCTCATACATCGCGCCGTAGACGAGCGACCGCCGCTGGCCGCCGGAATACTGCTCCCACGGCATCGGCCATCCCGACGTGATGACCATGTTGGGCGTCATGCCCGGCAAGACCTCGCCGGCCGGCTTGACACCGGTCAGCACCGGCGCACCGTCGTTCAGGCGTTTGAAGGCTTCATCATTCGCCTGATCGCGGGCACTTGCGGACATCGGCTTCTCCTCGGTGAAGTTTCGGTGGTGACACCCCTGCCCGGCTCACCACAGATGCATGTAGCGTTCTTTTTCCCACTCGCCGACCACGAGGCAGAATTCTTCCCATTCCGCTCGCTTGTATTTGACGAAAGAGTCATGGAACTCCGCACCGAATGTGTCCCGGGCCAGATCGCTCGCGGCGAACGCGTCCACCGAATGGCCAAGCGTGCGCGGCAGGCGATGGATACCGCGCTCGGAGAGCTCACTCTCCTCCATGGAGTACGTGTCCAGTTCGACCGGGTCGCCCGGCTCCAGCTTGTCGCGAATGCCCTCAAGACCGGCCGCCAGCATCAGCGCCGAAGAGAGGTAGAAATTCGTCGCGCTGTCGGCAATTCTCAACTCCACACACTTGCGGTTGACCGGCAGGCGCAGGGCCAGGGTCCGGTTGTTGTGGCCATAGGCCCGGTAGACCGGCGCCCACGACATTTCGTTCATCAGTCCACGCGGATTTAACCGCTTGTAGGAGTTCACCGTCGGACAGGCCGCGGCCATGATCGCTTCGGCGTGTTTCAGCACTCCGGCAGTGAAGTGATAGGCCAACTCCGTGTAACCGTGCTCGCCGCGCGCGTCCCCGCCATTGTCGGCATCGAACGCGTTCCTGCCTGTCTCCGCGTCGGCCAGGCTGACATTCATATGCGCGCCGGACCCGAAGGCGCTCGACCACGGCTTGGGCATGTAGGTGGCGATGCATCCAAGCTCGCGCGCCACATGTTTCGACATCAGGCGGAACAGCACCATGCGATCGCACATACCGAGCATGTCGCAATAGTCGAAATCAAACTCATACTGGCCGTCGCCGCCTTCATGGTCGAAGGAATAGACGTCCCATCCGAGCTCCTTCATGTGGCCGAGCATGGGCGACAGAAAACTGTCGGCCAGCATCGTCGTCTCGATGTCATATCCGCGGGTCGGAAGATTGAACTCGTCCTCGGCGACGAACGGGCGCCACTCCCCGTCATCGCTGCGCCGCAGCACGTAGACTTCGGGCTCGACGCCCATGTTCACCTTGAACCCCATATCGGCAGCAGCCGCGATCTGGCGTCTCAGAACCGTGCGCGAGCAATGACTGTAGGGTTCGCCCTTGAACAGGAGATCGGCAAAGGCAAGCGCGTAACGCCTGTCCCACGGCAGAACCACGGCTGTTTCGAAATCCGGGATGCCGGCGCACTCGTCCTCATTGGGGCCAAGAGGACCCATCGCCTCCAGCGCGCCCACCGTATAGAGTTCCGAGCCCTCAAGGGCATCTTCGAGATGCGTCAACGGCACGCATTTCGACTTGGGCACACCCAGGCCGTCCACATAGGCGCCAAAAAAGTACTCAACCCCCTGGCCGGCAAGCTTGGCTTTTACGGCAGCGACGTCCACGGCGATCCCCTCATCAGCTCATCAGAGAAACCGATTATAGGGTATCGGAAAAATTTGACAACCTTGTCAAACTTTTGAGATTCACGCCTCATCCACCATGCTTCACGCCCGGCAGGACACAGAGCATCTCATAGAGCAGGTTGGCGCCGATCAGCGCCGTATTGCCGGTGGTGTCGTATGGCGGCGACACTTCGACCAGGTCACCGCCGACGATGTTGAGCCCGCGGCAGCCACGCACGATGTCCAGACCCTGCCATACGGTCAGGCCACCGATCTCGACGGTTCCGGTTCCCGGGGCAAAGGCCGGATCCAGGCTGTCGATGTCGTAAGTGACGTAGACCGGATGGTCACCGATCGCTTGGCGCACGCTGTCCATGAGCGGGGCAAGCGATTTGCCCCAGCATTCCTCCGCCGTCACCACATTGAACCCCTGCCGCCGCGGCCAGTCGAAGTCCTCCGGCGAGTAACCGGTGCCGCGCAGGCCGATCTGCCAGACCTTGTCGCAGACCAGAAGCCCATCTTCCACCGCACGGCGGAACGGGGTGCCGTGGGCGATCTTCTCGCCGAACATCTCGTCGTTGATGTCCGCATGGGCATCGATGTGCACCATGGCGACAGGCCCGTGCTTTTTGGCGATCGCGCGCAGTATGGGCAGTGTCAGGGTGTGGTCCCCGCCAAGCGTCAGGGGAATGCAGTCATGCGCCAGAATGCCGTCAAAGGCCTCCTCGATAAGCGCGACCGATTTCTTCAGATCGAATGTGTTGGTCGCCACGTCGCCGATATCGGCAACCTGAAAGCTGTCGAAGGGCGCTGCTCCGGTGGCCATGTTGTAGGGCCGCAGCATGCAGGACTCGGCGCGGATCTGGCGCGGCCCGTGCCGTGTCCCCGATCTGTTTGAGGTACCGATATCCATCGGCACGCCGACGAAGCACACATCAAGGCCTTCGGCTGTTACCTGCGTCGGCAGCCGCATCATCGTCGCCGGCCCGCCGAAACGCGGCATGTCGTTGCCGCCGAGAGGCTGGTTGAAACTGTCGCCTTCGTCATCTGTAACCATCTGTATCCACCCGCTTGACGTTGAACCGGCGGCATCATCACTCAATTGCGGAATGGTTTAAAGGGCAGAAAGCAGCGATCAGGCCCGCGATGTGGCAACGCCGCGGAAGGGCAGCGCAAAGGCTGCAAGCGCCGACGCGGCCACACCGAATATGGCGCTCCACAAAGCAATAGTCTCAAAGCTGATGCCGGCGTCGATCATGACACCCATGATCGCGGGGGCGAGGCCGGAGGAAAACACCATCGCCGCGTGCCCCAGGGCACGGATCGCCCCCAGATGGGTGATGCCGTAAAGCTCCGGCCAGACCGTACCGAGCAGAACCAGCGACCATCCGGCGTTCAGCCCGATCAGGATGAAGAACAGCGGTGCGGCATACCCCGCGTCACTGCCATAGAGCACCAGGCAGGCCGCGATCAGCGGGCTCAGATAAAACGGGACCAGACGACGGGCGGAGAACAGGTCCACCACCGGGCCGGCGATGATCGTCGCGATCACCGATGCAATTGCGGCGAGGCTGAACGACCATGCCATAAGAGACGGCGACCATCCCTTTGCCGCCGCCATGTGGACCTGATGAAAAACCAGGCCGGTGTAGATGAAGGACGGGGTCAGGATCGCCGGCAGCCGAAGCCACAGCCCCGGGTCCCGAAGCACATCGCGGACGCCATAGCTGTCGGTATCCGCAACAGACCCGGAACCCGGCGGTCGCTCGCCGACGACGCGGCTCTTCAATAAAGTCATCATCACCGGCAGAGAAACGACCAGCCCGATTGCCGCGACAAGCCACAGGGTTCGCCAGTCAATAACCAGCAGGGCCATGACGATCACGCGCGGCAGAACGGCTTCGCCAAAATTATAGCCGAGTGAAACAATCGATATGACGCGCCCGCGCTCGGCGCTGAACGACCGGCCGATGGCGGTCATGCCGGCATGGCTCACCAGCCCCTGCCCGAACAGGCGCAAGCCGAAGATGGCAATGCCGAGCACAACGACGTCCCATGCCGTAGCCGCCAGCAGGCAGGCACCGGCAAGCCCCAGCAGCACGGCGAGGGAAAATGTCCGCAACGCAACGATATCGATCATGCGGCCAAGCCACACCAGCACCGCGGCGCTGCACAGGGTTGCGGTCGAATAGATCGAACCGAATTCGCCATGGCTGAGCGAAAACGCCGTTCGGATCTCGCCCCCGAACCAGGATATGAAGAAGGTCTGCCCGAAGCTCGAGCAGAAGCACATGAAAAAGCCGAAGACGATCAGCCGCCAGTGTTCGCGCAAAAAAGAGAGCCGCAACATGGTTGCCAACTCTGCTTAAGCGACATTGTCGACGACGGTCATCGAACGGACAGCCACCTCAACCGTCATTTCGATGAAGTCGCTGGCGCCCCCCGCGAAAGTTCCCGACACCGGCATTGCCTGGTCCGGCTCCCGGGCGACCGCCACCGGCACCAGGTTCTGCCCGCCGGCGCAGCCGTTTGTCGGGTCGAAATCGAGCCAGCCCGCACCCGGCAGATAGACCTGGACCCAGGCATGGGTTGCCCCGGCGCCAACCGTCTCGCTGGCCTTGCCGTCGATCGCCGGGTCATAGAGATATCCGCTGACAAAACGGGCGGCGAGCCCGACGCTCCGCACCGCTTCCATCATCAGCAACGCATAGTCGCGGCACGATCCCGAGCCGAGCTTGAGGGTTTCCGTCGGACTCTGAACGCCCGGTTCGTTGCGCTCCTGATAGGTGAAGTCCTGATTGATGCACCTGGTCAGCGTGCGCAGGAAGGCTTCGGTCTCCGTTGATCCATTGCTGATCGACAGAAACTGTCGCGTCCATTCCGTCACCTTGCGTTCCGGGTCGGGATAATGGCGCTCTATGGTACGGCCAAGGTCGGGAATCTCGCTTGCCGGATAGCTGAAAGGTATCACCGTCGCGAAGGCCTCGATCGGAAACCGTGGCGCCATCATCGGATACCGGTCGAGAACCACATGTGATGTGATTTCCAGACAGTCCGCCGGCCCTTCGAATTCCGCTATCGCGACGGAGTTGCCGAACACGTCATGCACGTACCGAAGGCTCGCCTGCGGCTTGATCAGTATGGTGGCGTCCAGCAGACGCAAGTCGTGACTGTCGCGCGGACGGTACATCAGCCTGTGCTCGCCGAGCATGACCGGCCGACTGTAGCGGTACACGGTTTTATGGCTGACGGTGAGACGTTGCACCCGTTCAACTCCATTCAAATCAGAATATACAGAATCGCGGCCTCTCTATTACCAGAGCAAGCGGCGTTACGGCAACAGGCCCTACCGGAAATACCCTTGCTGCACGGCGTTCGACACACTGCCCAGCGACACCTGGATCTCGTCGAGGAAAACATGCAGCTTTTGCGGGTCCAGACCTGTGCCGGGGCCCGTTTCCAGCGAGAACTCCAATGTCCGGCGCGCTTTCTCCAGATCCGCCGACTGCGTTTCCACATGCCGCGCCTGCAGATCGCGCAACCGGGTCGTCATTCGCTGTACACACAGCGCGACGGAACGGGGAAACTCCGGATCATAGAGAAGAAATGTGGCGATGTCGTCCGGCTGCGATCCTGAAGGATAACGATTGCGAAACGCATAGTATCCCGACACCGATCTCAGCAGAACATTCCACTGCACTGAGGCCACGGCGCCCGGCGCTTCGTCGGCCAGACGGCCGAAGCCGACATCGAGCACGCGGGTGATCTGGTCGCCGCGCTCGAGATATCTGCCGATCTCGTAGAAACACCACGCCTCGCCGCGCGCGAAGGTTCCATCGGTGATCCCCTCGAAGGTCTGGCAGTCGATGATGAGCGCGGTGGCCAGGCGCGACAGGTTGGGCATGCGGATATCGCGTGCTTTCAGCGCCTTGACCTTACCGAACAGAATGTTCAGGTGGGTCCACATCTCCGTCGAGATAAGATGCCGCACGGCGCGCGCATTTTCCCGTGCCGACCGTAGAGACTCCACAAGCGATGTCGGGTTGTTGCGGTCCAGGATATAGAAATTCACCACCGAAGCGGCATCCGGCTTCTCATAGGTTTCCGCGAACCGGTCCACGTCGCCATAGATTTCGAGAACCCGTCCCCAGTCGGGACCTTCAGGCTTGTCGCGTGAAAACGTCCCGTTGATGTGAAGCACCCGCGCGATGTTCTCTGCCCGCTCAACATAACGGCCGATCCAGAAGATGTTCTCTGCGAACCGTGCAAGAAGGCTAGCCTGCATTTCTCACAGCCTCCACATCCTGGACGGCAGCGCCCAATGGTGTTTGAGCCCGTCAAACAAGAACCCAGGTGTCCTTTGAACCACCGCCTTGAGAGGAATTGACCACCAGCGAGCCACGCTTCATAGCCACCCGTGACAGGCCGCCGGGCAGCACCCAAGTCGACTTTCCGGTCAGTGCGAACGGCCGCAAGTCGACATGACGGGGCTCCACCGCACGCCCGACCAGGGTCGGACACACGGACAGATTGACCACCGGCTGGCTGATGAAGTTCGCCGGATCCCTGTCCAGCTTGGCGCGCAGCTCACGCAGCTCACGCTTTGAGGCGCGCGGACCGATCACCACCCCGTAGCCGCCCGCCTCGCCCACCGGCTTGGTCACCAGCGCGTCGAGATTGTCGAGTGTCTTCTTCAGGCCGGCCGGTTCGCGGCAGATATTGGTCGGTACATTGGGCAGGATCGGGTCCTGGTCGAGATAGTAGCGGATGAGGCGCGGCACATAGGCATAGACCGCCTTGTCGTCTGCAACCCCGGTACCAACCGCGTTGGCGAGCATCACATTGCCCTTGCGGTAGGCGGCGAACAGGCCGGGAACGCCCAGTGCGCTGTCCGGACGAAAAGCCTCCGGGTCGAGAAAGTCGTCATTCAGGCGCCGGTAGATGACATGTACGGGCGCCTTACCGGTTGTGGTCTTCATAAAGACCTTGTCGTTTTCGACCACCAGGTCGCGCCCTTCCACCAGGGGGACGCCCATCTCGCGCGCCAGGAAAATATGTTCGAAGTAGGCCGAATTGAACACGCCGGGCGACATCACCACGACCGACGGGTCGGAAATCCCCTTGGGTGCGACGTCACACATTGTGCGCATCAGCCGCTCGCCATACTGGTCGACATCGGCGACCGGAATTCCGTGCGCCAGATCGGGAAAGGCCCGCATCATCAGGTGTCGGTTCTCGACCACGTAGGACACGCCGGACGGCGTCCGCCCATTATCCTCCAGAACGCAGAATTTGCCCCTCTCATCACGGACAATGTCGGTGCCGCATATGTGGATGTAGGTCCCGTGCGGCAGATCGAAGTCGCACATTTCCGGGCGGTAGTTTTCGTTCCCCTTGACCAGGTCCTCGGGAATGATCCCGTCTTTCAGGACATGGCCCTTGTGATAGATGTCGTGCAGAAACAGATTGAGCGCGGCAATGCGCTGTTCGACGCCGGTTTCAATGGTCTCCCAGTCCTTGCGCGACAGCACGCGCGGGATGATATCGAATGGAAGAATGCGGTCGATCGCGTCGCGGTCTGAATAGACCGTGAACGTGATCCCGAGATTGAGCAGTTCGCGTTCTGCATCGCGGGCCCGCCGGCGCAGCGCGGCTATGTCGAGAGCATCCAGACGCTTGCGGATTTCCCTCGTGTGGCCGAGCCCCCGCCGTCCATGCATTTCGCAAAAATACCCACCGGCATCATAACCGTCGAGCGGAGCTGGGGCAGCAGCGGGAGTCTTGAGGCCATCAGTCATATGCTGGCCATATGTTAAACCAGCTCGAAGATAAGGCCAGCATTTATCTCGGGCGGAGTATCGCTTGAGAAAAGGCCCTGATCCGATCGCCACAGGCGCGCGCATCCATCAAGCGGTACATGACGGGATCTGCGCAGAACGCCCCCTTGCGCGCTCAGTTGTATTTGAAGAACACCACCCGGTCATGCTTGACGTGGCACTTCACCCAGCGTTGCTGCGCCCGGTTCGCGAAGAAGTTCGTCACAAGCATGGTCACTTTGAACTTGTTGCCCTTCTTCTTGATGTCTTTGACGGCATCCAGCCTCGCATACTGACCCCTGCGGTGCCGTTGCACCCGGCGGTCCGCCCTGTGGATGCAGGCGCCCACGGCGTTCTCTCTTGCCCCAACACCATGGTTGTAGCCGTAATTGTCGCGGCCTCGGTGCGTGTTGGCAGACTGTGCCGCGGCAATTGCGAGAGCCGTCGCAGCCACGCCGACGGCGATGCCAATTGCAACCTTCTTGCCGGAACCGGCCTCGACACTAGAGGCACAGATGCCGAACACCAGAACCGCAGCCATCGGCAGCATCGTAAGTTTCTTGAACATGGTCGGTCTCCCTGTCATCGCCGGCCGCGCCCACTTACAGCGCGCTCAGCCAAGTCTTGCACCACGTCCGCGAGTATAACGCGACGACCCACGAATTTAATAGGTATCCGAACGCATAATTGTCGCGGCTCCGGGCGACGGCGCATACGCAAGAACAAGGAAAACGAACTGCGGGCCCACGGGCCGTTTCGTTCGCGCAACGCGAAGGGCCGCAGCAGACATTTGTGTTCGATTCAGTGCCCCCGTCAACTCTCCGTTAAGCACGGCACGCCGATAGTGCGGCCTTGGTTTTTTGCGTATCGGAGCCAGTATGCCGCAGAGTCTCGCAGCCCTGAATCGGGGTCGCCTTTCGCCGTTCACAAGGATCAGGAAACATGGGTCATCTGCCGCGGTCTATTTGCTGGCCCTGCTGCTCCTGACCCTGACCTTCCTGCTCGCGGCACAGGCGCATGCCGGCCAGAAAAAGGTCGCCATCTATGGCGACTCGCTGGCGACCGGCCTGTTCTTCGGAATGCAGGAACTGCTTGGAGATATCAAGAAACTCGAAGTCGTCCGCCGGTCCAAGGGCGGCACCGGCCTGGTGCGCGACGACGAGTATGACTGGGTTGCCCGCTCCGAGGAATATGTCCGCAGCGACAGTCCGGACGTGGTTGTCGTCTCTCTGGGCGGAAACGACAGGCAGAACTTCACATTCGGCGGCCAGACCGTCGAACGGTTCACCGACGACTGGTGGATCGAGTACATGCGTCGCGTCGAACAGGTCATGATGTCGCTAAAACGCGGCAGCCGCACGGTCTACTGGTTGGGCATACCGATTGTCCGTTCCGACCGCATGACGCAGGACTACGCAAAGCTCAACATCCTGTTCCGCGAACTGAGCCGCGTCCATGGCATCATCCACGTCGACATCTGGGACCGGTTCCGCAGTGCGGACCGCAGATTTTCCGCCTACGAGACCATCTCGGGTCAGAAATTGCGCGTACGCACAAGCGATGGCATCCACTTTACCAAGTTTGGCAACCAGCGCCTCGCACAGATCGTGACCGGCGCCATGGTTCAGCAGGTCGTACTGATCCGGCAATAGGCTGCGTCACACAGGATCTGGCCACGAAAAACCCGGTTCAGACCTGTAATTTTCCTTCGCACACATGCAGTTCCGGGCTATTTACCGGGCACAGCCGATGGCATGGCGCACACGCTCGTGAGATCTGCGCCCAGCCCGCCGGGCGGCCGAAATCGGGGTGGCACATTAAATGTGCTCCTCCGACGCGAATACGTGGTTATTCCGGTTGTCGAACCCGGGCTGAATTGCTAACGCTGGCCCCGGCCGACTTGAGCCTGCAGGAGAAGTGCAATGCGTGCCCCCGTTTGTGAATTCGCTGGCCCCCGCCGTCCCTTGCGCGTCGCGTGGCTGTCCGGACTGTTGACCCTTTGCATTACGGCCGCGCTGTGCCTGGCGCCACCTGCCGCCACTCCAGCCACGGCCGACACGGTGCTGGCCGACAATCTGTGGGACATGCTGAAAGGGTCAAAGGATACGGACGAACTCGACGAAAAGCCCGCCAAACCCGAGGCCAAGAAAAAGCCTGCCAAGAAAAAGCCCACCGCGCAGAAACCGGCGAAGAAAAAGAAAAAGCGCCGGAAGGCGGACACGCCGAAAGCCGTGAACCCGGGGGCCACCCGCGTCGCGGTTGTCGGCGACTCGCTGGCCCAGGATCTTTGGTTCGGTGTTCAGCGGCAGTTCCGCAGGAACAAGGACGTCGACATCGTCCGCCTCACCAAGTCCGCAAGCGGCCTGGTCCGGGACGACAATTACGACTGGAACGAAAAGCTGGAGAACTTCATCGCGGAAGAGAGGTTCGACATAGCGGTAGTCGTCTTCGGTGGCAACGACCGCCAGGAAATCCGGCTCAAGGGCAAGCGTTTACCGAGATTTTCGGAGAAATGGTCCGTAGAGTACGGCAATCGGGTCGACAAGATCATTGCGCTTCTCGAGACCGAAGCCGACACCGTCTTCTGGGTCGGTCTGCCGGTCGTGCGGTCGGACCGCATGGAAAAGGACTACAAGAAACTCAACAAGATCTACCGTACCCGGTCCGAAGCCGCCGGCATCCAGTATGTCGATATCTGGCACCTGTTCCGCGATGAAAACGGCGAATACACATCGTTCGGCCCTGACCTCCGAGGCGCCAAGCGGCGGCTGAGGCAGGACGACGGGTTGCACTTCACGGCGCACGGTCAGGGTCGCTTCGCCGACGAAGTGGTCAAGATCATGAGCAAGACCGTGCAGTTGTCTTCGCTTCCGCAAATGATCAAGCGTGCAGAGGTCCGCGAAGTGGTGCCACAGTTCCCGATGCCCAACGGCGGCTGAATGACGCGCCGGCAACTAATTCGTCGTGCCCACCGGATTCGCGCCGGTTGGGAGCGCCAGACCCTTTCTTCTTCTTACGGAAACGCTGGATGGCGCCAAATCGGTTCGCTCGGCAAGGCGCAGTTCGATGCGGTGCATCGGGCAAGCGCCGCAACGCTGACGACGGGCCGATTTGGCCCACCGAAGGCCGTATTTTCACGCCCGCTGCCCGCGTTACGGCCCACTTGTGGTCAAGCCAGACCACGGCGTGAACCGTGCCTTGTCAGAAGACGTGAAAACCCGGTCAAGTGATTCCGTAAGAAGAAGAAAGGGTCTAGGCCAAAAAAGCGACACATTTTGGACCTTAACGAATTGAGTGGTTTTACGCGACTTGCTAACGCTGCCCACACCACACTCAAGGAGGCCCCGAATGCGCGAAGCTCATCGTGCGGTTAGTTCAATTGTTCGTCCCGAGTTTTCGGTCCAGGCCAGGGCCGCTTTGATCATATGCACGGCAATGGCGATGGCTATCGCGTTCACTGCACAGGCAATGGCCGGCTCCACCATCCGAACCGCATCCGATCCTACCCGCCTGGCGCAGCAGACACCGCCGCAACGCATCGCCGTGATCGGAGATTCACTCGCCCAGGACCTTTGGAACGGCCTCCACAAGCTTTACCGCGGGGCGGAGAATGTTGAGTTCATAAAATTCACCAAGGTGTCTTCCGGGCTGGTTCGCGACGATGTCTACAACTGGAACGCAAAGGTGAAGACATTCGTGGCTGAACACGACTTCGACACCGCAATTGTCCTGATCGGCGGTAATGACCGGCAGGTCATAACGGCCGGCGGCAAGCGGCTCGAGCGATTCGGCACGGCCTGGACGGAGGAGTACGGCCGCCGCGTCGATGACTTCATCGCCACGCTCAAATCCAAATCGAGCTCGGTTTACTGGCTGGGTCTGCCGGTCGTGCGCTCCAAACGCATGGCTCGCGACTACCGCAAGCTCAACAAGGTCTACAAGAGCCAGGCTGAAGCCAACAGCATCACCTATATCGACACCTGGTCGCTGTTCGAGACAAAGGATGGTGAATACACATCCTTCGGGCTCGATCTCAAGGGAACCAAGCGGCGACTGCGGAAGGATGACGGCCTCCATTTCACGGTCGCCGGCAAACTGGTGTTCGCCCGGGAGATCGTACGGATCATGCGCAAGGAAGTCGGCGCGATGCAGCCCGCGCTTGCCGTCCCGGCGATTATGCCCGGACCGGGCGGCTGAGGGCCGGCATCAAGTGGTGCACGGCGCCTTCAATTCACTTGCCCGCGACATGGTGGGGCGCATATAAGGAACGCGGCTCCGAGGACTGAGTCGCTCCGCATGCATAGCGCCTGATCTCTAATGCTTTTCCCAACATTCGACTTTGCAATTTTCTTCGTCATCGTGTTCACGGCGAGCTGGCTTCTGCGCGAACGCGCGCAGCCGCGCAAGGTCATCCTGCTGGCGGCGAGCTATTTCTTCTATGGATATTGGGACTACCGTTTCCTCGCCCTGCTGGCGCTCAGCTCGACGATCAATTACATCGCCGGCATCTGCCTGGCACGTTCGGAATCGAAACAGGCCAAGAAAAGAGTCGTGATTGTCGGGGTGGTGCTCAACCTTGCCATTCTCGGCTTCTTCAAATACTACGGCTTCTTCCTCGACAGCCTGACAGACATCCTGCTGTCGCTGGGACTTGAGCGCGATCTGCCGTTCCTGGAGATCATTCTTCCCATCGGAATTTCGTTCTTCACGTTCCAGGGGATCTCCTATGTGGTCGACATCTACCGGCGCCAGATCAAGCCGGTCGAATCGCCGCTCGACCTATTTCTCTATATCTCGTTCTTCCCGCAACTGGTGGCCGGCCCGATCGTGCGCGCGTCGCACTTCCTGCCGCAGCTCAATCAGCGTTCGGTTTTGACCAACTCGGCCGTGGTCTTCGGCTTCCTGCTGATCATATCCGGCCTCTTCAAGAAGACCTTCGTCGCCCATTACATCGCCGTGGACCTTGTCGACCCGGTCTTCTTCGACCCGGAGTCCTATGGCAGTGTCGATTTGTGGGGCGCGCATTACGCCTATGCGGTCCAGGTCTATTGCGACTTTTCGGGCTACAGCGATATCGCCATCGGCGCGGCGGCCCTTCTCGGCTATCAGTTCAAGAAGAATTTCGACCGTCCCCTCGCCGCGACCTCGCTCGTCGTCCTGTGGCAGCGCTGGCACATCTCTCTGTCCACCTGGCTGCGCGATTATCTCTACCGCGCCCTGCGCGGCCCTAAGCGCGACTCGGGCTGGCGCATGCACAAAAACGTTTTCCTGACCATGCTGCTGGGCGGGCTGTGGCATGGCGCGGCCTGGACATTCGTCATATGGGGTGCGCTGCACGGCGTGATGCTGGTGCTGGAGCGCATCGTCAAGAGCTACTACCACGACGTCAAGAAGGCGCGTGCCACGCCGGACGACGTACCGGACTCACCTGCTGTCGCCAGGACCAAGGGCATCGTGAGTTACTGGGCGGGCTGGCTGTTCGCGTTTCACGTCTTCTCACTGGCCGCGGTGTTCTTTCGTTCGCCGGACCTGACGACGGTCTGGACATACTTCGGACAAATGTTCGCATTTGCCGGCGAGGTCGAACTGATGACGCCGTTCATGCTCCTCATCGTCGCCGGCGCCGTCGCGGTCCAGTTCCTGCCCGGCAACGTGTTCGAACGCACCGCCGAGCGCTTCCAGAACGCCGGTATGGTCACTCTCGGCGCCGTCCTCGCAATCAGCCTTCTGCTGATGGAGGCAACCGGTCCAGAGGGCGTCGCCCCGTTCATCTATTTCCAGTTCTGACGGGCTCCGGGACAGCACAATGAACCAGAAGCAGACCGAAAGCCTCGAAGAGACGGAAGCAGCCGAGGCTGCACGGCGCGAGGAAGATGCGACCACCGCGTCAAACATCCGCCGCGGTCTTGGCGCAATGCTCATTGCGGTTGTTTTCCTGGCGCTGTTGAACTCGAATGGTTTCACCACCTATGCCCGCGACCTGCCCGGCAACGCGTTTTCCGACTGGCTGGTGTCCGCCGCCGATCAGTGGAACGAACTGATGGACGCGGCCGGGCTGACGTCGGTGGCCGACGACATCCGGGAAGTTTTCCTCTCACTCAAGGATACCGAATGGTAAACCCTGCAGGCGCCGGCACATCCGAACGGAAGCTGCGCGCTTTTCCAGGACGGCGGACACTGTGCGCCATGGCCGCCTGTGCATGCCTTGTGTCCACCACCGCAAGCGGAGAGCAATTGTCTTCCAAGCAACAAAAGGCCATTGATGCCGCCGTCACGGCCTTCATGAAGAAGCGCGGGATCCCGGGCTGCTCGGTGTCGCTTGGGCGCAACGGCGCGCTTGTTCACGCCAAGGGGTATGGCCGTTCCGGCCCCGGTGAAAAGGCGACGGCCGAAACGGTCTTCCGCATCGGATCGCTGACAAAGCAGTTCACCGCCGGCCTGGCATTGATGGCGTCCAACCCGGCCAACTCCAGCCCGCTGGTCATCGACATCCCGCTCAAGTCGTATTTTCCCGAACAGAAGCAGTGGGCGAACATCACCGTTCGCAACCTTCTGACCCACACCTCGGGCATCCCGACCTACACAGCCGGCAAGGAGTTTCGCCGTCACCAGTTCGAACCGGTGACCCATGACGCTCTTCTCAAGCTCGTCAAGGCCTACAAGCAAAGCTTCAAGCCGGGCGCCAGGGGCCACTACAGCAACACCAATTATCTGCTGCTGACCCATATCATCCAGAACCACACATCGTCCGGGTACGGCGATCTCCTGCATCACAATGTCTTCAAGCCGCTCGGCATGAACGCGACGGGCATCATTGCCCCCGGCAAACCGGGCAAGGGCTTCGCGCACGGTTCGGTGAAGGGCAAATTCGTCTCGAAACGGACACATCCGAACTGGGCGCTCGGGGTCGGCGACCTTCAGTCAAGCGTCCTCGACATCGCCCAGTGGAATGTGGCGCTGCTGTCCAACCGCCTTTTGACCAACGAGGCCAAGGCGCTGATGTTCACGTCTGTCGCCAAGAATCCGGAACCGGCGGTGAAGGGCGAAAGGCTCGCCATGGGCTGGATGGATATTTCCGCCGGCGGCGCCAGGCGCTTCTACCATCAGGGCTATCTGCACGGGTTCAGCGCGGTCAACTACCTGCAGGATCCGTTCGGCGGCGGCAACCGGTTCGTCACGATCCTGTGCAACGGCCAGTTCGTCCAGAAGATGCCGGATCTCGCGGTTCAGATCGCGCGCCTGCTTTAGAGACCAAAGCGTGTTGCGCTTTAAGTGATTCGGTGCCGGCCCACACCCCCAGCCCAACCACCCCACCAAGGTACCCTAGGGGGAGGTTGGGCAGGGGTGTGGGCCGGCGCAGATTGAACACAACCAGCTCTATGCTTCCCGCAATCGTCTTGGCAGTGTCAGCGACAAAACGGCGGCGGCTGCAGACAACACAGCGGCGACGACAAACGCATAGTTGAGGTCGTACCAGGCGGCGAGACCGGCAATCACCCCACCAAGGGCACCCACCCCGTCCATCAGCGAAAAGGCAAGTCCCAGGGTCGTCGCCTCCCGCTGCCCGACGAAATCGACGGTGGCGGCCAGCGCGGCGGAGCGGATGCCGACCAATACCGAAGCGGCAATCACCAGAAGGCCGATGATCACGATGGGATCGCTGAGAACAAAAACCAGAATTGCGGCGATTGCAGCAATCAGGTTGCCGGCCAGAAACACCACCCGCCGGCCCACGTGATCGGACATCAGCCCGACATAAGGTTGCGACAGCGCCCCGAGCAGCAGCATGGCCGAAAACACAATGCCGGTCACCGACGCGTCGAAACCATGCACGCCCTGGAGATAGAGCGGCGTCATACTCAAAATCGCGATGAACGCCATGTTGTAGAAGCTGATCGTCGCCACCATGGCGACCCCCGCGCGCGAACACCACACACGCCACAGCGCCCCGATATCGCTACGCGAGATCGCCTGGGCCTCCGAGCGCGGCACGCGGCGCTGAACGACAAGAAAGACAATCCCCATCGCAATCGCCGGTATCGCTGAAATCTGCAGGGTCTGCTGCCAGTCAAACCATGTCAGCAGGAAGCCCACGCTGAGCGGCGCAAGCACTTCGGCGAAAGTGCCGCCTATTGCGTGCAGTCCAAGCACATGCGCACGGCGCTTCGGGCTCGCCTGGGTGAGCACGCCCGTCGCAATCGGATGCCAGGCGGCATCGCCCATGCCGGCGATTGCCAGCAGCAGGGCAAGGCTCCAGAACCCGGGCGCAAACGACGCCAGAAAGTAGCCGATCCCGACCCACCAGAACGTCGCCGCAAGCAACCTGCCCCGGTCCTGCACCCGGTCAGCAAGCAGGCCCGCCGGCAGATAGGCGAGCGCCGCCCCGGCACTGTGCAGGGTGATGAGGAGGCCGACTTCCGCCGGCGTCAGCCCCATGGCGAGCGCCACGGCCGGGGCCAGCAGCCAGAGCGCGCCCGGGGCCCAGTCATTGGCGAGGTGGCCAACCGAGAACCACATCAGCAGCGAACGCCGCGGCGGTGCGGCACCCGGTGTTTCAATATGCATGCTCTGGGTCATCTGGACGGTTCACCCTACGAAGCGAAGCGCGACACTTGCACGGGAACGAGAACGGGAGCAATGCCAATCCGGCGGCGGCGGACAGTCTCCTGACACACCGTGGCAGCAGGGTGTCACACACCCGGCAGGTGCCGCCACTTTCGCTCGGCCCATTTTGAACGTATCATCTCCACCGTCCGTTCTTCAGGAGGAAGATGATGCGCTTCAACGACCAGCAGCTCGCCCAGTTCGATGAGGAAGGGTACCTGTTCCTGCCCGGGCAGTTCAGTCTGGAAGAAGCGGCCATGCTGCGGCGCGAGGCCGACAAGGTCTACGCCATGGACCGTCAGGAAGTGGTCCGCGAGAAGTCCGGCGTCGCGCGCACCGCATTCGCGGCACATACCTACAATGAAGGGTTCCGAAGGCTGGGCGCCCATCCGCGCCTCGTCGAGCCGGTCATGCAACTGGTCGACGGGCCGGTCTACATGCACCAGTTCAAGGTCAACGCAAAAGCGGCCTTCGACGGCGACATCTGGCAGTGGCACCAGGACTATGGCACCTGGGCGCGCGACGACCTCATGCCGGAGCCCCGGGCCATGAACATCGCGGTATTCATCGACGAAGTGACCGCCGCGAACGGACCTCTTCTCTTCATTCCGAAAAGCCACAAGCAGGGCGTGATCGAGGCGGGTCACGACGTGGAAACCACGAGCTATCCCCTGTGGACGCTGGACCGCGAGATGGTAACGAGCCTCGCCGAGCGTGGCGGCTGCGTGGCGCCCACCGGACCGGCCGGCTCTATGCTGGTGTTTTCATCTCTCCTGGTCCACGCCAGCCCACCCAACATCTCGCCCTTCGGCCGCACTATCGTCTATCTGTCGCTGTGCCATGTGGACAACCATATCCGGCAATTCAAACGCCCCGAATGGATCGCCCACCGCGACTTCACGCCGATCGAGCCGCTGGCCGACGATTGTTTGACGGAGCTGGTGGCCGCAAGCAGAACCGTCGCCGCCGAGTAACGCACTCTTGCCAATCGAAAACGGGAGGCAGCAAGTTCTTGCTTGCGCACCATATTGAATGGATGTTCAATCAGAAGATGATATCTGCGGAACTTATTGAGAGGAATTCTCGAAGATGACCGGCTCGACCGATACAGAACTGGCACAGCGCCATCTGATCCAACCCTGGCAGGAGATGGAAACCTTGCTCGACAAGGCCCGGCCGGTTCTGCGCCGCGGCGACGGCATCTATGTTACTGACGATACCGGCCGGCAGATCATGGATGGCCCCGCCGGAATGTGGTGCACCCAGGTGGGCCATGGCTGCCAGGAAATCGCAGACGCCATGGCGGCGCAGGCCATGGAGCTGTCCTACAACTCGCCCTGGTACACGACCAGCGGTCCGGCGGCACGGCTCGCCAGCGCCATTGCCGAACGTACCCCCGGCGACCTCAATCAGGTTTTCTTCACGACCGGCGGATCAACCGCCGTCGACTCTGCGCTGCGGTTTACGCAATTCTACAACAACGTGCTCGGCCGCCCGGAGAAGAAGCTGATCGTCGCCCGCCATAACAGCTACCACGGCTCCACACAACTGGCGGCGACCATCTCCGGTTCGAGCGACAACAGAACCAACTTCGACGTCGACCTGGAAAAGGTGTCGTTCCTGGCATCGCCGCACACCTACCGGCGACAGGCAGGGATGACGGAAGACGACTATTGCGACTTTCTGGTCGATGAATTTGCACAACGGATCACCGAACTCGGGGCCCATCGCATCGCCGCGTTCATCGCCGAGCCGGTGCAGTGCTCGGGCGGTCTGCTGGTGGCGCCGGGAGACTATCTGCCCCGGATGCGCGAGCTGTGCCGGAAGCACGACATCATCTACATCTCCGACGAGGTGGTGACCGGATTTGGCCGCTGCGGGGAATGGTTCGCGTCGCAGGCGGTGTTCGACATCGTTCCCGACATCATCACATTCGCCAAAGGCGTGACATCCGGTTACGTGCCCTTGGGCGGCATGGCCATATCCGACAGACTGCTCGGGGCCATCAGCGCCGATCGGGCCAACGGATCGGTCTACTCAAACGGCTACACCTATTCGGGCCATCCGGTGTCCTGCGCGGCGGCACTCGCCAATATCGAGTATTTCGAGCAGCACCGGTTGCTGCAGCACGTGCGCGATACGGCGCCCCACCTCCAGGAAC
>JAJFHL010000035.1 GCA_021775615.1 Hyphomicrobiales bacterium | reverse complement strand
ATATGTTCAATCCGCCAGCTACGGTTCTGGGAATTTCAGAAGATGGACTTTGGGTCTTTACAGATCAAAGCAATTCGGGAGCTCCATTGGAGGAAGTTACAGTGGTTGAACATGCCAACGAAACACCGGGCGGCTCCGCGCCCCCGCCAATACCTCCACATCTGGCAGCCGCACTTCAACTGGCGCCGCCTCCGCTTGGGAAGGGCCAGAGCATTCTGTCACAAGGCAAATTAAGGGACGGTTCATTTGAGGTCCGTGTTACCGGTGACATTGGGTCCAGGGAAATTGGAAAGATTATCAAGGTGCTTGAAGCACAAAAAGAAATCCTAGCCGACGAAGACGAGGCCGCCGATTGAGGCGGCCTTATCGATTCTGTGCCTAAAATCAAACTAGGACACGCGGAACCGAATTAGGACACCACCAATTAGATGTGCATGGATGTGATGCTCCTGACCTCGGGGTCGCGGAATGACGAGCCACAGGCCGGATCAGCGCGTCTGGTTGGCCGAACGCACCGAATCATTCATCGCATGCGCGAAATGGTGTCGTGGATCGCCTCGTTCCTCGGTGGCTTGGGAACCGGTTGCCTTGGCCCGGTTGCAACTCCGCCGCGCCGCGCTATATTACGCGCGAGTTCACCCCTAACCTGAAGGAGGGCCGTGTGATTACGAGAGCCGATCACCATCGAACGCGTGGCCCTGTTCACGCCCTGCATCACCACGTGTTGCAGGGCTGATCGAGACGAAACTCCCCTGATCTGACGTTTCCTTGATTGGTCTGCCCTGTCCCATGCCGTTGCGCGCGACATAGCGCAAAGGCGTAACAGACCACCCGCCCCGGCTTTGATCCGTGAGGCAGATATCATCGAGACGAACATGACCGTCCTTTCCCTGAAAGATGCAGCCTTCGTTGCGCACACCCCTCTTTTCAAAAACCTGACCCTGTCAATCAGCCCTGGCGACCGCGTCGGCCTTGTGGCCCAGAACGGCGCCGGGAAATCGACCCTGCTGCGCTGCCTTGCCGGAGAGATCGAAGTCACTCACGGCGATATCGTGCGTTCGCGAGGTACTGCCGTGGGCTATGTGCCACAGGACGTGGGGCCGGACCTTCTGCACCATACCTTCCACGAGGCCGTTCTTGCCGCCCTGTCCGAGGACATGCGCGGCAGCGATGGTTGGCGCGTGGACATGGTGCTGGCGTCACTCGATGCGCCACAGACCATGCACGGGCTGCCGGTTTCCGCCTTGAGCGGCGGTTGGCAGCGGCTGATGCTCCTGGCGCGGGCTTGGGTGAACGATCCGGACGTGCTCCTCCTCGACGAGCCGACCAACTACCTGGAGCTGGAAAAGATCCTGCTGCTCGAAACCTGGCTGGCTTCGTGGGCGGGCGACACACCGATGGTTATCGCCAGCCACGACAGGAGCTTTCTGGATGCGGTGACGAACCGGACCTTGTTCCTGCGGCCCGACAAGTCGCGTCTGTATTCTCTGCCTTACAGCCGCGCCCGCGATGAGTTGGCGCATATGGATGCGGCCGACGCTGCAGAACAGGACCGCGACCTGAAGGAAGCGCAGCGCCTGCGACGGCAATCCGCCAAGCTGAAGAACATCGGCGTCAATTCGGGCAGTGACCTTTTACTGAAGAAGCAGAAAACTCTGCGCGAACGGGCCGAGAAAATCGAAGATGCCGTGACCGCGCTACACAGCGAACAGGCCGGGCAGATCCGGCTGTCGAACCGGGGAACCCATGCAAAGGTCCTTGTCAGGATAGAGAAGCTGACGGTCGCCACGCCGGAAGGGCGCGTGCTTTTCAAAGTACCGGAACTCAACGTGTGCAAAGGCGACCGCATTATCCTTCTGGGACGTAACGGCACCGGCAAATCGACCCTTGTCCGTTTGTTGCGAGACGCTCTGGAGGGTAGTGGCGATGTGCCGGGCATCAGGACCACGCCGTCGCTGGTTATGGGTTACATGGATCAGGCGTTATCGGATGTACCTGAGGACCGCGCGCCCTTCGAGTTCGTTGCCGGACGAGGACTGAACGATGCGCGTTGTCGATCTTCACTGGCCGCCGCCGGCATTCCCTACGACATTCAGAGCCGCCGCATCGCTGACCTGTCCTTTGGTCAGAAGTCGCGGCTGGCGCTGCTGGCCTTGCGCTTTGCGGAGCCCAACTTCTACCTGTTGGATGAACCGACCAACCATGTGGACATCGCCGGGCAGGACGCCCTGGCCGACGAGATCCGGGACCTTGGGGCATGCTGCGTGCTGGTGTCTCATGACCGTGCGTTCGTGCGCGACGTCGGCACCCGGTTTTTCGTCGTGGAGGGCGGCATGCTCTGCGAACACGAGTCCGCGGAGCCCTATTTTGCATCCCTTTCACGATCGGAAACTCAAACTGGAGCAAATTGCTGATGCAATCGTCGCGCATGACAGCAAATCGGGCCGCAGCCATTGCGATGCGTCGTTATTGCCGCGCTCGGAAGGCTCTCGAAGGAAAATGCAGGGAAAAAGCTAAGGTCGCGGCCGGTCTCGATTACATCCAAGTTCAGTACGCGGGTCTTCTGATTAGAAATCCCAACCTGATGTGAAGAGTGATAGCGCTTCAGTGTAACCGTACCAGCCGCGCCCGCTGAGACTAAGATGGGGCGATGAGGGCGCCGATCTTGTGATTCACGTCACAACAGGCAATAAAACCGCAAAAGCGCCGAAGTCCTGGCCATTACCCCGCCAGCACCGCTTCAACAGCCGCCGCAGCCGAAAACAGGCCCGCATCGCCTTCCCACTCGCCCATCAGCATGAAGCCCGTGGGCGGCGTGCCGGGCTTGTGGCACGGCAGCGAAATGGCGCAGCGGTCAAGGAAATTGCCGACCGACGTGTTGCGCAGAAGCAGGAAATTGAGCCGCAGATAGTCTTCATATTCGGCAAAGGCGGAGATCGGCGGCGCCACGATGGCGCAGGTCGGCATGACCACCGCGTCGAACGGTGCGGTCGCCGCATCGGCCGCGTCGCAGATCCGCGTGCGGGCCTCGAGGATGTCAAGATACTCATACGCCGTCTGCGTGCCGCCCATCTCGATGCGCTTGCGCACCCGCTGGTCGTAATCGTCGCCATGGGCGGTGATCTGTTCGCGGTGAAAGGCGTAGGCCTCCGCCGCGCTCATGCCGCCCTTGGTGTTGAGCCCGCCGATCTCGTCGAGTTCGGGGATCTCGACATCGCTCACCACCGCGCCCGCCGCAGACAGTGCGCTGAGCGCCGCAGCAAAGTCGCCGGCGACATGCTCGTCGAGATCGCCCTGCACCGCGGTCTTGAGCACGCCCAACCTCAGGCCCTTGATGGAGCGCCCGGCCACGTCGCCGTCCCAGTCCTGCGCCATGATGGCGTCGACCGCGGCGCAGCACCTGACCGAAGTGCCCAGGGGCCCGATGGAATCGAGCGATGGCGACAGCGGATAGGCGCCGTCGAGCGGCACGCGAGAGGCCGACGGCTTGTGGCCGGTGATGCCGTTGAGCCCGGCGGGAATGCGGCACGACCCGCCGGTGTCTGTGCCGAGCGCCACCGCCGCCATGTCGTCCGTCACCGAGATTGCCGCGCCGGAGGACGAGCCGCCGGGAATGCGCCGCGTTTCGCGGTCCCACGGACAGGCCGGCGTATCGTAATGCGGGTTGATGCCGACACCGGAATAGGCGAATTCGGTCATGTTGGTGCGGCCCATGATGACGAAGCCCGCGGCGCGCACCCGCGCGATCGCCGGCGCGTCGGAACTCGCCGCTTCGCCGCCGGCCAGAACCTTGGAGCCGGCGCCGGTCACCTCTCCCGCCACATCGAAGAGGTCTTTCACCGACATCGGGATGCCGGCGAAGGGCGAGGGCTCGGCGCCGCGGGCCCGCAGACCGTCCATATAGTCGGCGGTGGCAAGCGCGCCGTCGCGGTTGACCTTCAGGAAGGCGCGGGACCCCTCCCCGCCTTCGTCCTCGATCGCCGCGAGGCAGCCTTCGGTGAGCGCGCGGGATGTTGTGCGGCCGTGGGCCAGGTCATCGGAAAGTTCGGCCAGGGTCTTCATCGCGCGACAGGTCCTTCGTGGTGGGGTGAATGTGGGCGGGGAATGCAAGCGGGCGCATAGGTTTCCCCGAGCCCTCCTGTATTTGCAAGTCAAATTATGGATGCAGGTTAGCCGAAACGCGGGCAATTCACGTACTTGACACCGACAATGGGCCGCAGGGTGAAGCTGGATGCCCGGGTCAAGCACCCTACTCCTCGTCCAGCACGCCCTTCACGGTCTCGGCCAGCTGTTTCAGGCTGAACGGTTTCGGCAGGAAGGCGAAGACCTGGTCTTCCTCGAGGTTTTTTTCGAAGGCATCTTCGGCGTAGCCGGAGATGAAGATGATCTTGGTGTTGATCTTGCGCTTGCGCAGTTCCTTCAGGAGGGTCGGCCCGTCCATTTCCGGCATCACAACGTCGGAGATGACGAGATCGAGATCGCCGTCGTGACCTTCGATCACTTTCAGCGCGCTCTCGCCCGAATCAGCCACCAGCACCGTGTAGCCGCGCGATGTCAGGGCGCGTGATGCAAAGGCCCTCACCGCCTCTTCGTCCTCGACGAGCAGCACCGTGCCCTTGCCGGTGAGATCGGC
>JAJFHL010000340.1 GCA_021775615.1 Hyphomicrobiales bacterium | reverse complement strand
AGCGCCGGCGGAGCCGCCGGGCTTTTATGCCCGCGCCGATGCGGAGGTTGACAGCGCCGACATGATGCTCGCCGCGGAGCCCGATCCCGAGCCCTTGCTGGACGGGGTCACTGTCGGTCTCACCTATGAAGATATCGACGGCAACGTTTCGGAACGACTGATCAACTCGATCCGGCTGGTAGAGACCCCGGAGGGTGAATTCCTGTGGGCCTACTGCCATCTGCGCAAGGATTTCCGGGCATTTCGGCTCGACCGGATCAAACAGATCCGGGACTACAGGACGGGCGCGCATACGGATGACCCGGTGCGGTTCTTTGCGCCTTACATGACGGCGGCGGAGCGCGAGGACGCGCTGCATACGAATTTCGATTCTCGAACCACCCGCGAAGTGCTCGGGCTCATCGGCGACGAATTGCGGATCCTTGCCTTCGTGGCCCTGGCGGACCGGCGCATGGATGCGCGCGAAGAACAGTTGATTTCCGATTTTGTGCGTGAAAGAGCGCAGCAGTTGGGGGCTGAAGTCGTGGAAAGCTACGACCACGATCGCGTGATCGACTGGATGCGCTCGCAAAAACCGGCCTTTGCGGGTCTTGAGCGGGCGGTTGAGCGGTTGAGCGCCCGTGGGGAATGGGAACTGCGGGCGCTGTGGGACCTTTCGAACGACATTGTCCACGCCGACGAGCATGTTGACGCAGACGAAATTCGCGCCATGGACGAGCTCTACAACGCCATTGACCGGGCGGTGCGCAAGCGGCGCGCGCAGATGGACTGAACTGGCAGGCTCAATCGGCCTTCGGAAGCCATGCCGGATGAGGAGCCGCGAGGCCGGCCATTTCCGGCAGGCCACGGGCCCGGAACGCGGGCAGGCGGGCGATAAACGGGAACACATAACGGCGCAAGATGCGCGGCACGAAGCTTTGCGACGTAAAGATCCGGGTCTGCCGCTCCGTCACCTGCAAAACGTGCCGGCCGACCGGATGCCGGGCGGCGCTGTAACCGGCGGTCGCGCCGGTGTCGATCATGTGGGCAAGGGTTGCTGCGTCTTCTATCCCCAGATTCATGCCGCGTCCGCCAACCGGCGAGTGGACATGGGCGGCATCGCCGCACAGAAAGATGTCGCCCTTCTGGTAGGTTTCGACCTGCCGGTGCGCGATGCAGAACTGTGACTGCCAGAAAACCTCCGCCACCTCGAACTGCACCGGCACGTGGTCAAGGACATCAGGCAGGGAACTGATGAGGCGGAAGCGGCCTTCGGGCAGCGGCAGCATTCCGAATATCGAACCTTCGAGCTGAAAAACATTTGCCTCGTCGCGCGGCACCGTCCGGGCAAGGCGCACATCCGCCAGGCTCCAGTCATTGGGGTAGCTGTCGCCATCAAACCCGATACCGGCGGCCTCCCGGACGAAGCTGTGGGCGCCGTCGGCGCCGATGACCGTGTCGAAGCTGGCGGTGTGCTCGCCGTCGGGCGTTCTCCAGCGGCAGTCGACACCTTCCGACTTTCGAGTCAATTCAACCAGTTCGCGCTGCCAGTGAACCTCGTGTGCGAGCCCCTCGAGCGCCGCCATGAGGAGGCGTTCGGTGTCGGCCTGCGGCAGCGCCAGCATGAAATTGTAGCGGTGGTCGAGCTCGTCGAATTCGATGCTGAAGAGCAGTTTAGGCGGGTCGTTGAAGTTGAGGCGGCGCAGCTTTTGTCCGCGGGCCAGCATCTCGCGCGTCACGCCTGACGGCTCCAGGATCTCAAGGGTGCGGGCATTGACGCCGAGTGCCCTTGATTCCCCCGATGGGCCGGTTCCCTTGTCGATGATGTGAACGGTGCGGCCGCGGCGGGCGAGTTCAACCGCCGCGGTCAGCCCGACCGGTCCGGCGCCGACGATCAATATGGCCGGTTCAACGGCCACGCTCTAGACCCTTTCATCTTTATACGGAAACGTTTGATGGAGCCAAACCGGTTCGTCCGGCAAGGCATGGTGCGAAGCGCGATGTGGTACATCGGGCAAGCGCTGCAACGCTGCCGGCGAGCCGGTTCGGCCCACCGAAGGCCGGATTTTCAGGTCTCCTGACTGTGTTACGGCCCCCTTGTGGACGGGCAAGTCCACGGCGGGACCCGTGCCTGGTCAGCAGACGTGAAAATCCGGTCAAAGCGATTCCGTATAAAGATGAAAGGGTCTAGTGCTTCTCGACAAAGGAATCGAGTACCCGCTTGCGGCCCGCCTTTTCAAAATCGATGGTCAGCTTGTTGCCGTCGATCGAGGAGATTTTTCCATAGCCGAACTTCTGGTGAAAGATCCGCTCGCCGATATCGAAACCGGCACCGTCCGCATCCTCGCGCGCCACCAACTCGCCTTCGATCACCTTCGGGTCCGAGTGGCGGGTCTGGCCGGCCGCATGGGCGGCCCGGGCGCGCTGCCAGCCGGGTGTCGTGTACCCGCTCGAGAACGGGTCGAGCTGGTCGAACCGGGATTCCCCGAAGCCGCCATAGCCGCCATAGGCGCTTTGCGCTTCCTCGATTTCCACATCGCCGGGCGGCAGTTCGTCGAGGAAGCGTGACGGAATGGCCGACTGCCAGAGATTGTGGATGCGCCGGTTCTGGGCGAATGAGATTCTGCACATTTGCTTCGCCCGGGTGATGCCGACATAGGCGAGGCGGCGTTCCTCCTCGAGGCCAGCCCGGCCGCTCTCGTCGAGGGCGCGCTGGTGCGGGAAAAGGCCTTCTTCCCAGCCGGGGAGAAAAACGGTTTTGAATTCCAGGCCCTTGGAGCTGTGCAGGGTCATCAGGTTGACCTTGTCGTCGGCCTGGGCCGTGTCGGTGTCCATGACCAGCGAAATGTGCTCAAGGAAGCCGGCGAGGTTCTCAAAGTCCTCCATGGAGCGCACCAGTTCGCGCAAGTTGTCGAGGCGGCCGGGCGCTTCGGGCGAACGGTCGTTCTGCCACATCTCGGTGTAACCGGACTCATCCAGAACCATCTCGGCCAGCTCGGTATGTGAAATCCCGTCAATCAGGGCGCGCCAGCGGCCGAAGGACTGAAGCAGGTTCGACAGCGAATTGCGCGCCTTGCCAGGCAGTTCGTCGGTCTCGACCATGTTCCGGGCAGCCCGGTAAAGCGAAATCCCCTGGCCCCGGGCATGGCCGTGCAGTTTCTGCACCGAGGCGTTGCCGATGCCGCGCTTGGGCACATTGACGATGCGCTCGAAGGCGAGATCGTGGTCTGGCTGGGCGGTAACCTTGAGATAGGCGAGGGCATCGCGGATTTCGGCGCGCTCATAGAATTTCGGGCCGCCGATGACCCGGTAGGGCAGGCCGAGGGTGATGAAGCGGTCTTCAAATTCGCGCATCTGGAAGGAGGCACGCACCAGGATCGCCATCTCATCGAGGCGGTGCTGTTTTCGTTGCAGCTGCTCGATGTCTTCGCCAACCGCGCGGGCTTCCTCTTCGCCGTCCCAGATGCCGCGCACGTGAACTTTCTCGCCGTCGTTGAGATCGGTTCGCAGCGTCTTGCCGAGCCGTCCCTCATTGTGGGCGATGAGACCCGAGGCGGCGCTCAGAATGTGCGGCGTCGAGCGGTAGTTGGTCTCAAGCTTGATGACAACGGCGCCGGGGAAGTCCTTCTCGAATTTGAGAATATTGTCGACCTCGGCACCGCGCCAGCCGTAGATCGACTGGTCGTCGTCGCCGACGCAGCAGATGTTCTTGTGGCCCTGGGCAAGCAGGCGCAGCCAGAGATACTGCGCCACGTTGGTGTCCTGATACTCGTCCACCAGCATGTAGGAAAAGCGCGACTGGAATTTGGCCAACACGTCCGGGTTTTCCTGGAACAGGCGCAGGCACTCAAGCAGGAGATCGCCGAAATCGGTGGCGTTCAGAACCTTCAGCCGCTCCTGGTACTCGGCGTAGAGCTGTGCGCCGAGCCCGTTGCCATAGGCCTGGGCTTCGCCGGACGGCACTTTGTCAGGCGTCAGGCCTCGGTTTTTCCAGCCGTCGATATGGCCGGCCAGCTGGCGCGCCGGCCAACGTTTCTCGTCGATCTCATGGGATCTGATCAGCTGCTTGAGCAGGCGGATCTGGTCATCGGTGTCGAGGATCGAGAAATCGCTCCTGAGGCCCACCAGTTCGGCATGGCGGCGCAGCACCTTGGCGCCGATGGAATGGAAGGTGCCGAGCCACTGCATGCCTTCGACCACACCGCCGATCAGGCCTTCGATGCGGTTCTTCATCTCGCGCGCCGCCTTGTTGGTGAAGGTGACGGCGAGGATCTGGCCGGGATAGGCCTTGCGGGAATGGAGCAGGTGGGCGAGGCGAGTGGTCAGCACCCGGGTCTTGCCGGTGCCGGCGCCGGCCAGAACGAGCAGGGGGCCTTCGGTGGTCTCCACCGCCTGGCGCTGCTCGGGATTGAGTTTCGCGAGATAGGGCGGCGGGCCCATGCCGGCCGCGCGCGCGGCAATGCCGCCTGGCTGCGGCGCCGGCGCGCGGGACACATCTTCATCGGCGGCGCCGAGATCGAAGGGATCGGATGAACTCATGGAGCTTTATCTAGGCGATTCCGGCGCGGAGATCGAAATGTTGTTCACACGTGCCTTTTCATGCGATCTTCAAGTGCTTACATAGGAAACCGCGTGTCAAATGAGTGGCGCGCGTGACCAAGGTGTATTTCGACGATGCCGACACATCCGGCCAGTTCTTCGCGCTTCACGATGATGCCCCTCTCACAAATTGAGGTGGCACGCGTCGTCGTTTGACCAAAGGAAAAACAACACAGCACGCAACGACCGCCTCCCTGCGAGGCGGTTTTTTTGTTTCTGAGTCCGCCTCTCTGATCGATGAAAGGAGACTTGGATGAACAGCACAGACCCCATATCCCGAACCACACACAGCGACCGTCGACAGGTGCGCTACGTGACCACCGCCATCCCTTATGTGAATGCGCCGCCGCATATCGGCTTTGCCATGGAGCAGGTTCAGGCCGACTGCCTCGCGCGCCTTTACCGCCAACAGGGCCATCAAGTTCGGTTTCAGGCGGGCGCTGACGAGAACAGCCTGAAGAACGTACAAACGGCGGAAGCGGAGGGGATTTCGGTCGAAGAACTGGTCGCTCGCAATTCGGCGCGGTTTCTTGAGCTGAAAGAGGCCTTGCACCTCAGCTTCGATGACTTCATCCGGACCAGTTCCGATGATCGCCATCGCCTCGGAGTTGAGAAGCTTTGGACAAAATGCGCCGAGAAAGGCGATATCTACAAGCGCGCCTATAAGGGGCTCTACTGCGTCGGTTGCGAACAGTTCTACAAGGCGGCCGATCTGCTGGATGGACATTGCCCGGAACACGGCACAGCGCCCGACGAGATTTCCGAAGAGAACTACTTCTTCCGGTTGTCTCGCTATCAGGGCGAGTTGCGCAATGCCATCGTTTCAGGTGACCTCCAGGTGGTTCCCGACAGCCGCAGAAACGAAGTGCTGGCGGTCATAGAGGGCGGGCTGGAAGACTTCAGCATCTCACGCAGCGCCGGGCGGGCGCGTGGATGGGGCATTCCGGTTCCGGGCGACCGCGATCAGGTGACCTATGTCTGGTTCGATGCGCTCGCCAATTACATCACCGCTCCGGGATATGGAGCCGGCGAACGGGACTTCGAGACGTTCTGGCTCGAGGCCAGCACACGCGAACACGTGATCGGCAAGGGCATCACGCGATTTCACGCCATTTACTGGCCGGCGATGCTTCTGTCTGCGGGCCTGCCGCTGCCGACACGCATTCTGGTGCACGGATACGTCACGGTGGAAGGCCGCAAGATCGGTAAGTCAGTGGGCAATGCCGTCGATCCGGTGCCCATTGCCGGGTCTTTTGGCGCCGATGCCCTGCGCTACTATCTGTTGCGGCACATCCGCAGCACCGAGGATGGCGATTTCTCCGATGACCGTTTCAGACAGGCGTACAATTCCGAACTTGCCGGGCAACTCGGCAATCTTGCCCACCGAAGCCTCAGCATGATCGAGCGTTATTGCGATGGCCGGATTCCCGTGCGCGGTGGCGGCGCATGCGAAATTCGGGACGCCGCCCGCCGGCTTGTTTCATCTGTTGGCCCTCAGCTCGAACAATTCGCGTTTCAGGATGCGCTGACCGAAATCTGGACGGTCATCGCGGCCCTCAACAAGTACGTGACGGACGTGGAGCCCTGGAGCCTGGCCAAGACGGCGGATACGGCAACGGATGAGAAGGTGGCGGCCGCCGCCCGCGTGGCACTTAAAAACTGCCTCTCGGACCTGGCGTTCGGACTCGCCGTTGTCGGGCGATGCCTTTGGCCGCTCCTGCCGTCAACCAGCGAGCGTCTGCTCGGGCAGCTTGGGATCGACGCGTCCGGCAGGGTGGCATTGGAAGAGACTGCCATCGAAGGCAACGTTGTGCGGAACGACCCGATCCTGTTTCCCAGGATTGAGTAAGACCGCCCGGCGCTCCGGCGTTTTTGCGTTGCCGGTCCCGGGGCCTGCTCACTCGGTGATGCGAAAGTGCCTGAGGCGTGAACGGCTTGAGGTCTGACTGTCGTCCGTGTCGCCTGAAACGGCGACGTAGCGAAGGGTCGAAAGCTTGGGGTTCGACCCGAAGCTCGTTTTGAAATCGGCGACGATATCCCGGCTCTCCGATTGCCACCCGTCCGATCCGGCCGGATCATTGCGCAGGATAATGATGACGCCCTTTTCAGGATAGTGCGGATTGGGCAGGATCGTTCCTTCGGGGCGCTTACCGCCCCAGACGTAGGTGATCAGATGACCGACACGGGGGCGGCCCAGAAGCGCGGTCACCGATCCAAGCAACGAAATGCCGCCGTCTTCGAACCACAGGTGAACGGCCAGTGGCCGGTCATCCTTCTTCGGTACTGATTGGTCGGTCGCCGGGATGTTCCGGTCGATGCGCCACTGCCATTCCAGGCGGGGCTTCGTACTCATGAACGGCCGGATCTCGCGATAGAGAAAGGCGACGGACCCGTCCGCAACGACCTCGATCACGTCCTTGGAAAAGCGAAAGTCCGTCGGGCGCTTGTTGCGGACATCGATCTGCTTCCAGGAGTGTTGACCTGTGAGGAGGTTCTGTTCGCCCGCAAGAGCCCGGCTTCCCATGGCGAGGCCGGTCAGGATCAGCCAGCACACCGCATAAAATAGAATGAGTGATCTGGTCATGGGATCTGCGTTGTTTGGGGCAAGGTCATTGCTTCTCCCGCGGCAAGCCCGTAACAGGCAACTCAATTGAGCGTCATGGATCCGTGAGTGCGAACCGGTGTGGCGGCGGTGTGTCGAATGGACTGCCTGCCTGTGAACCATCCGGCTCAACGAGCCGTAGCAGTGTAGAGCGTCATCGCGGCGTATCGGCGGCATGTGGGAGGCGAAGCGGTGCCGACCGCGTGGCCAGTCCTTGACGGCCGGCACGTGCACGCGGCGATGAACCGACCAGACGGGAAGAAAGGACTACAACACGCGATGACGCAAACAGAGCAGGCCATGTTCAGATCGAGGGGCGACATGCTTGCGCTTTTCGCGTTTGTCGTTCTTTGCCTTGTGGTTTCGGTGCTTGGAGGAGCCGTAACCGCAACGAGCGTGACCACCTGGTATCCGACCCTGGTCAAACCGTCGTTCAATCCCCCCAACTGGGCGTTCGCGCCGGTCTGGACCATACTTTACATCTGCATGGCTGTTGCGGCCTGGCGGGTGTGGCGGCAGAAGACCGCCGATGGGCGCCGGTTGGCGCTCATCGCATTCGGTGTGCAACTGGCCCTCAACCTCGCCTGGTCCTTCATCTTTTTCGGCGCACAGTGGATCGGCCTGGCGATGGTCGAAATCGCCGCGCTTCTACTGGCCATCATCGCAACCGCGGTCCTGTTCTGGCGTATTGACCGGCCGGCGGGCCTCCTGTTCGTGCCCTATATCGCCTGGGTCGGCTATGCGACCACGCTCAATGTCTCGCTGTGGATCCTGAACCCCTGATCAGTCGATTTTCGAGAGCAGTTCGGGCGCGGTGACAAGCTGGCGGACGCCATGGGCGTGGTCTTCCTTGAAGACGTTGCCTTGGCACCACTTGTTGAGCGAGGCGATGTTGATCTTGGTGCAACTGGGTCTCACGCTCCAGGTGACCTGCAGCGGCGAACATTTCTCTTGCGTGTATTTGGGGCCGGTGGTCGAGCCCAGGAACACGACAGGATCGCCGGTGCCCGAGGGCAGGGCTTTGGCCTGGTGCAGGCCGTTCACGATGTTTCCGTCATAGGTGAAGTCGGCGAAATTGGCCGCCTTGGGATCGTTGACGACAAGAAATACCTGCGTCTCGACCCGGAGCTGCGGGTTGGCGCAGGCGTCCGACAGGCAGGTGCCGAGCCCATTGCCCGGCGTCGCCTCGCAGGATGTATGCACCCAGTGAACTTCGATTGTGTCGCCCGGTTTCACGCCGTGGCAGGCGCCGTGCGCCGGTGCCTTGAGTTCGGCGGCGGTCAGGCTCGAGGTTTCGTTGCACTGATAACCGCCGTGCTCGCCCTTGCCGGCGAAGACGGAAAAGCCCGGACCCTTGTGTTCCGCATTCGTGTGAAAGTGAATGTCGCAGAGGTTCAGTTCGGTGGACGCAGGGGCGACCGAGAAGGAGCGGGGATTGGTGCCTGCCTTGGCGCTGATGTCGCGTGGGGTCTGCGGCCCGTATCCCTGACACATCTCAGCGCCAATCGCCTGGCCGCCAAAGAGAAGTCCAACCGTGCATGTCAATGCGCTCAACCGGAAACCTGTTTTCACGTCCTCACTCCCCTGAAAATTCGATGCCGATTGTTCAAATAGCACACCATCCTGGCTGTCATAAGATCTGTGTCCGTCAAGCCGGATCGGCTACGGGTTTCGCGGCCTCGCGGGCGAAGAACAGGCTGTAGAGCACCGGAACCACGCCCAGGGTCAGTATCGTGCCCATGATCAGGCCGCCCATCAGCACGACGGCCAGATCGAAGAACAGGACGTCTCGCGAGATAACGATCGGCATCAGTCCGAGCACGGTGGTCACCGTGGTCATGATGATCGGGCGCAGCCGCTTCACCGAGGCGGCGAGAATGGCGTCGTTCAGGTCAAGCCCATCATCGCGTTCGGTGTCGATACGGTCTATCAGCACAATCGCATTGTTGATGATGATGCCGGCAAGCGAGAGCAGGCCGAGAATTGCGGTGAAGCTGAAGTTGGCGCCCGGCACGATCAGTAAGGCGATGGTTACGCCAATCAGGGTCAACGGGATGACCGAGAATATGATGAGCGGCTTGCGCAGAGAGTTGAATTGCCCGACAAGCACGAGAACGATCAGCGCAAAAGCCAGTGGCATGTAGGCGAACAGGGCACCTTGCGCCTCGGCGGAGCCTTCAATCTCGCCGCCTTTTTCAAGCCGGTAACCTTCGGGAAAGTCCGCTACGGTGAAGCGCGAGGAAATCTCCTTGTCGAGGGCCACCGCTGACAGGGTCAGGCTTTTTCCCGAAACCGTGATGATGCGTTCGAGATTGCGATGCTGGATGTTGGCGTATTCCGTCACACCGTCAAAATCGGCGATCTGCATGAGCGGGATGGGCGTGCCATCGCTCTGGGCGATGTTGAGGGTGCGCAGGCGGTCGATGCTGGTGCGCTCGTCGCCTTCCGATCTGAGATAGACCGGAATGATCGTATCTCCGTCCCGGTAGTCGGTGATGGCGGCGCCTGAGAGCATGGTGTTGAGCGCGCTGGCAACGGTTTCCGAGGTCACATTGGCGCGCCGCGCCCGGGCCTGATCGATCTTGACGATGATCTTGACGATGGGGTTGTCCCAGTCGTCCTTGACGTTGATGGTGCCGGGAATGCTCCGCATTGCGGTTTTAAGCTGCTCGGCGAGATCCGCCAGCGTGTTCTGCCCTTCGCCCAGTATTCGGTACTCGACGAGCCCCGCTTCCGAGGCGCCGAGCGACATGGGTTTGGCGAAGACGCGCGCCTCGGGAAGGTTGCCGTTGGCAAATGCGCGAATGCGGTCGGCAACGCTGGTGACCTGCGCGGCGGTCTCCACATTGACAATGAGGAAGGCGCGGTTCGGGTCGGGATCGATCGGGTTGAGGCCAAGATAGAAGCGCGGGCCGCCACTGGCGACATAAAGCACGTGCGACTGGACTTCCGGATTGGTTTCCTTGTCGGCGAGCCACTTCGACAATCTGAGCGAGGTCGCCTGGGTGCCATAGGTGTTGGCGCCCACGGGGAGGTCGACATAGACCTGGATCTGGACCCGGTCGGATGCCGGGAAGAATATCTTGGAGACGAAGCCAAGGCCCCAGACCGCGGTAAACAGAAGAGCGACGACCAGGGCGAGAAACGGCAGCCGGACCTTGAGCAGTGTGGTGAGGAACGACCGGTACGCCCTATAGAACTTGGTGTCGTAGATCGTCGCTTCGTCGACGGGTTCGGGGGTCTTGAGGCCAAAGTAACAGGCCAGCGGCGTGACCGTCATCGCAAGCACCCAGGACGCCAGCAGCGAAATGGCGATGACAAGAGACAGCGAACGCATGTATTCGCTGGCCTCGTTGTCCGACAGCATGAGCGGCATGAAGGCGAAGATGGTGGTCAGGCTGGAGGCGAGCAGGGGCAGGGCCATGGTCCTGCCGGTTTCCGTGGTCGCCGAGACCCGGTCTTCGCCGCGCGACAGGCGGCGGCCGATCTCCTCGGCCATGACGATGCCGTTGTCGACCAGCAACCCAAGGGAAATGATCAGGGTGGCCAGCGACATGCGTTCCAGTTCGATGCCCATCTGGCGCATCACCAGCAAAGTCACCAGCATGGTGAGCGGCACCATGGTGCCGACGATCAGTCCGGTGCGCCAGCCCAGGAACGCCATCACGACGATCAGGACGATGACCACCGTTTGATACAGGTTGTTGGTGACGCCGTTGACCGCGGCGGCGATCTCGTTGGGCTGAAAGGTGACGAAGCTCAGAACGTAGCCGATCGGCAACCGGTTCTCGAGCGCTTTGACCTTGGCTTTCAGATCGTCGCCGAATTTGAAGGAATCATACTGCTCGGCCATCTGCAGCGAAATCACGATCGCCGGATCGCCGTTGAAGAAGGCCGGGCTTTTCGGCGGATCGACATAGGCACGGGTGATCGTGGCCAGGTCGCGCATGTAGACGACCTGTCCCGGCCGGTCGGGGACGGCGATCGTCACCTGGCCGATCTCGTCCACGGTCTCGAAATTGCCGGACGGCTCGACGGTGAAGCTTGTCGTGCCGGCCTCGATCTTGCCTCCTGGAGAAATGATGTTGGTGTTGTTGATCGCGTCGACCAGGGAAGAGGCGGAAACCCCCAGTTGCGACAGCCTGGCGTTGTTGACTTCGATGAAAATGCGTTCGGGTTCGACGCCGAAGAGTTCGATCTTGCTGGTGCCGGGAACCGTGTAGAGCGCATCGCGCAGATCGCGCGCGGTTTCGCGCATCTCTGCCCGGGTAAAGCCCTCCGCGGTAACCGCAATGGTCGCCATGGCGACTTCGCCGTAGCTGTCGTTGACAAAGGGGCCGGAAGTGCCGCTCGGCAGGTCCGGCTTGACGTCCGACATCTTGTTGCGCAGGTCCTGCCAGATCGGTTCAAGGTCGTAGTACTTGTCGCGCAATTCGACCCTGACCGTGCTCTGACCTGAGGCCGTGGTCGACGTGATCTTGTCGACCTCCGCCATCTCACGCGCTTTTTCCTCGATCTTGCGGGTGACAAGGTCTTCCATGCGCTGCGGTGACAGACCGGGATAGGAGGCGGTCACGACAGCGGTGCGGATGGTGATTTCCGGGCTTTCGCGGGAGGGATGCGAGAAATAACTGAACGGACCGGCTATCAGCACCATGAGCACCAGCACGAGGACCAGCATGGAATTGTTGAGCGCCCATTTGCTCAGTCCGCCCATGAGGCTCACTCCGCGGCTGTCTGAAGCAGCTTGACGTTCATGCCGTCGACAAGGAAAGAGATCCCGGCCGAAGCAAGAATGTCACCTTCTGCAATCTCTCCGGTCACTTCCAGATCGTTGCCGCTGACATTGAGCACATGAACGGCTCGCCTGTGCACAACGCTTGCCGCCTTGTCGAAGACGAAGATAAAGCCCTTGCCCTCTTCGGTCGTCGGCAGAAGGGCGCCGAGCGGTATGAGGAAGGCCTTGCCGGTTGCCGCCGTCTCAAAAGCGAACACCACTTCGGCGGTCAGTCCCGAGCGCAACGGCAGGTCGTTTGCGTCCAGCACCACGGTCACGGTGAACGAGTTGGTGCTTGTCGCCCGGGCGCCGATCTGCGTGATGTGGCCCGCCACTTCGGCATCATTCAGGGTCGGGAAGGACACTGTGACTGTCTGACCCGGCTCGAGGCGCTGAACCATGCCTTCGGGCACGTTCGCCTTCACCTTGGTCTCGCCATTTGCCGACACCTGAACGATTTTCTGGCCGGCGGTGATCTCGGTGAACCTCTCGACATATTTTTCGGAGACCTGACCGGCGAACGGCGACGTCAATACCGTGCGTTCGAGATCGCGTTCGGCCAGTCTCAGTTGCGACTGTGCGATCTGAACATTGCTTTCCGCACTGTTCTTGTTGGCGATGGCGGTGTCATAGGCCGTTTTGGTCGCAAAACCCTGCTCGTAGAGCTCCTTCTGCTGGGCGAATTTGGCTTCCGCATCGGCGAGCTTGGCCTGGGCGTCCACCAATTGTCCCCGCGAGGTCGAGATCCGAAGGTCGAACGGTTCGGGATCGAGTTTCGCGATGACCTGGTCTTTCTCGATGGCATCGCCAATATCGACATCTATTACGATCATGCGGCCGGACGACTCGAATGCCAGATCGGTGACCACCGACGCCTCGGTGAGACCTGCAATCCGGCGCGACTGCTCGCCGGCGCGCTCCGAAACAACGAATGTCTTGATTGCCCGCACCGGGAGTTCAGGTGCGGCCTGCTCTTCTTCACAGGCGGCAAGTAACGGCAGAACCGCAACGCCTAGAATCGCGAACCAGCGCATAATCCAACTTCACCCCGACATTGAAAGCCACCGCCAGTAGTACTGCAACGCCGAGGCGATGTCATCCAGCTGCAACGCGTCCGAACGAGTTTTGAGACACGATCTGCCTCAGGCCCCGTAGCTGTCCTTGCGCCTGACCCAGCTCATGGGAAATGGCAGGTCGTCCTCGTCACGTCCCTTCGGCGTGAGATCGAGATAGCTGTAGGCGGCGTTCAGCATGTCGAGCCCGCGTGCGTAGCACGAGTATGTGTGGAATATGCGGCCCTCGCCATCCTTATAGAAAACGCTGGCTCCCGGGGCTTCGTCGATCGGGAATTTCTGATTTTCATAGTTGTGATGAACTTCGCCGGCCGCCAGTTCATCGGCTGAATAGGTGACGCCGAAATCGCGGCTGAACGCGCCGTCGATTGCAGTCGCCCAGGTGAAGCTCCAGCCCAGACGCTTCTTGTAGGCATCGAGCTTTTCCTGCGGCGCATTCGACACCGCGATCATGGTGACGTCGCGCTGAGCCAGATGACCGACAAACGCGTTGTAACCGTCAGCCCAGAACGAGCAACTCGGGCAGCCTTCCTCCCAGTCGGGCCCGAACATGAAATGCTGGACGATGAGCTGGCTGCGGCCGTCGAACAGGTCGCCAAGGGACTGCTCGCCACGGCTCGTGTCGAAGCGATAGTCCTCTTCGATCCTGACCCAGGGCAGGGCGCGGCGTTCTTTGGACAGGGCGTCGCGCTGGCGGGTGAATTCCTTCTCGCGGGCAAGGTGGGTCTTTCGAGCTTCCAGCCACTCGTCCCGTGAAACGATCTTGTGCTCATTCATGGTGCAGTCTCCTCATGCGGCGTTGCGTGAGTCTAGACGAATCGTGTGGGCGGTTTTCGACATTTTCGAAGCACGCCCAGCGACTGAAATAATCTCAGTTGCCGCCCGTGGCCATGGCAGACTAGTTTTGACGTTTGGCTGCAATGGAGGACGGGACATGAAAGCGGCAGTGCTTCGCGAAGTCGGTGAACCGCTCAGCATAGAAGACGTGAGCATCGACAACCCGAAAAGCCATGAAGTTCTGGTCAGGACCGCGGCGTGCGGCGTCTGCCATTCGGACCTGCACTTCATCGATGGGCTCTATTCGTGCCCGAAACCCGTCATTCTCGGGCATGAGTCCGCGGGCATCGTGGAGAAGGTCGGCTCGGAAGTCTCCTATGTGAAGCCCGGCGATCACGTCATTACCTGCCTGTCGGTGTTCTGCGGCCATTGCGAGTTCTGCACCACGGGGCGGCCCTACAGCTGCGCCAACCCGGAGGTCGGCCGCAAGAAGGACGATACGCCGCGGCTCTCGCAGGGCGAACACAAGGTGACCCAGTTCTACAGCCTGTCGTCCTTTGCCGAATACATGCTGATCCACGAGCATGCGCTGGTGAAGATCCGCGAAGACATGCCGCTCGACCGGGCGGCGCTGATCGGCTGCGCGGTGACGACCGGGTTCGGCGCAGTGACCAACACGGCGGATGTCGAGGTTGGCAGCACGGTCTGCGTCATCGGCTGCGGCGGTGTCGGGCTCTCGGCCATCAACGGTGCCGCGATTGCCGGGGCCGGACGGGTCATCGCGGTCGATATCAAGGGCTCGAAGCTGAACCTCGCCAAGCATTTCGGCGCCACCGACGTGGTTGATGCCAGTACCTGCGACCCGGTCGAAGCGGTCAGGGAGCTGACCGGGGGAGGGGTGGAGTATTCCTTCGAGGCATTGGGCCTCAAGCAGACCAGCGAGCAGGCGTTCCAGATGCTGAGGCGGTCCGGGGTGGCGACCATCATCGGCATGGTACCGGAAGGCCAGATGCTGGAGATCCACGGCGCCGACCTGCTCGACGACAAGCGCCTGCAGGGCTCGAACATGGGATCCAACCACTTCCGGGTCGACATGCCGCGCTATGTGGATTTCTACCTCTCGGGCAAGCTCAAGCTGGACGACATGATTTCCGGCCGTATCGGCCTGGAGGGCATCAACGATGCGTTCGATGAAATGCGCAACGGCGAGGTCGCCCGCAACGTCATCGTGTTCGACGCGTGAAGCCGGCAAAGGGAGACTGAGATGGGATTGCCCACGTTCACAATGGTCGACAAGGCGCCGCAGCCGGTCGCGCCGTTTTCTCATGCGGCCGAGGTCGACGGCTGGGTGTTCCTCACCGGCCAGATGCCGACCTGGCCGGGCGATCCTGAAAAGCCGTTGCCCGAAGGCATCGAGGCGCAGACCCGGCGGGTGATGGACAACCTCATCATCGTTCTGGAGGGCCTTGACCTGGCGCTGGAAAATGTCGTCCAGATGCGTGTCTTCCTGACGGAGTTCGAGCGTGACTATGCGGCCATGAACGAGGCCTACCGGGCGTATTTTCCGGAAGGCAAGCTGCCGGCGCGCACCTGTGTCGGGGTGACCGCCATGGCGGTGGGCGCCCTGGTCGAGATCGACTGCGTGGCCAGAAGACCGTAATGGTGTGAATTCGCAGTGGCTTGTCTGACCGATACACAGATTGAACGCTTCCGGGAGGAGGGGTGCATCACGGTCGAGGGTGCTGCAACCGCGCAGCAACTATCCGAAATGCGCCGCGATTTCAGCCAGTGGGTTGAGCAAAGCCGCGACCACGATGCACCGTTTGGAGAGATGCTCGACGGACGCCCGCGGTTCGACATCGATCCCGATCACAGTGCTGAGCGGCCTTCGCTGCGCCGGGTGGCATCGCCCACCGAGTTGTCCGACGCCTATCTGAACGTGCTCAAGACCGGCGCGATGACGGATATGGTGGCCGAGCTCATCGGTCCCGACATCAAGTTCCACCATTCCAAGATCAATTCAAAGCTGCCGCACACGTCGACGACGGTGAAATGGCACCAGGACTTCACCTTCGATCCGCATTCGAACGACGACCTGGTTACCGCCCTGCTTTTTCTGGACGACGTAACCGAGGAGAACGGTCCCTTGATGGTGGCGCCGGGCTCGCATCGCGGGCCGCTTCTGTCGTTGCGCCAAAACGGGGTCTTCACCGGGGCGGTGAACGAGATGGAGGCGAACCGCTTCGAGAGACAGTCCGTGAAGCAGACGGGACCGGCCGGCGCGGTGTGTCTGATGCACTCCCGCGTCGCCCATGCATCGACCCGGAACCGGTCGGCCAGGCCGCGCACTTTGTTCATCGCGGCAATCTCGGCAACCGATGCGGTACCTCTCGCACCCATCGCCGTGCCCAGCGTGCATGCCGGCATGATGCTGCGTGGCCGGGATACTGGGCGGATCCGGTCGGTTGCCTTCGAGATGGAGACACCCGAGATCCCAGACGGCGCCTCGTTCTTCACCCAGCAGGCGGCCATGTGAAAGTCGCAACGGGGCGGCGCCTGCTGACAGGCTGGTGTCAGTTGCCATCCGCTACACCATGCCGGACCAATTCAGACCACCGGGCCCATGCGCATTGTCACCTGGAACTGCAATATGGCGCTGCATCGCAAGTTCGATGCGTTGCTCCGTCTGGAACCGGACATTGCGGTTGTCTGCGAATGCGCGGAGCCGTCAACATTGCGCGACAGGGGGTTGGACCTTGACCAGGAGCCGGTGTGGATCGGCGCGAACCGGCACAAGGGTCTGGCCGTGTTCGCCTTCAACGGCTACAGGGCCGAACTGGCCGACCCCTATCATCCGACCTTGCGTTACGTTGCACCGGTGCGGGTCAGCGGCCCGCAGGACTGCAATCTGCTGGCGGTTTGGGCACAGAACCTGAGCGGCGGAAACACCCGCAAACTTCAGGCCGGACCGTTTCGGCGGGCGCTGACGAAGTACAGATCGTTCCTCTGTGACGGGCCGGCCGTCATCGCCGGAGATCTCAACAACAATGTCATCTGGGACAAGCCGGGCTGGCGGATAAACCATGCAACCGCGGTCTCCCTGCTCGAGGGCATGTCGCTGGTCAGCGCCTATCATTCTGTGCGCGGCGAGGCGCAGGGACAGGAGCGAGCGCCCACCATCTACTGGCGCGACCGCAAAAAGGACGGCCCGACCTATCACCTCGATTACGTCTTCGTTCCGCGGTCGTGGGTGGAACACATTTCGGAACTGACGGTCGGGTCCTTCGAGGAATGGTGCGGCTCCGGCTTGAGCGATCACGTGCCCGTTGTTGTCGACCTCGGTATTTAGGCCGCCTGCCTTCTACATCACCCCTGCGGGTCGAGATCCTGCACGGTGGTGCGGCGCTGCTTTTCATCGAGCAACAGGATCATCCGGGCCAGGTGTGGTGCATCGATGTTCGACCAGCCGGTGGTGATGCGGCC
>JAJFHL010000339.1 GCA_021775615.1 Hyphomicrobiales bacterium | reverse complement strand
AAAAGACGTCCTGCGGAAATGGTACACGCCGGAACGCCTGCAATCGGCGCCGGCGCGCAGGATCTTTCTGCTGCCCGACATACCGGCCTGACGCCACCTCTAGAGCGGGATCAGGAAAAGTGGATACCGGTTTTCCGTCCGATCCCGCTCTAAGCTATTAGAATCGATCACGTTTTATCAACTTAGGTGAGTCCACCTAAGTTGATCGTGATCTAAGAACGCGGCTCGCGTCAGGCCCTGCGATGGCTTTCGCATGGTGCGGTGAGGAGTTCGATGCCATCGGCATGGACGATCAGGTTCTCTTCGAAATTGGCGGCACCGACGCCCGGCCTGCCGACCAGGGCCTCGACCGCCAGAACCATGTTCTCTTCGACGACCGTGGTCTCGCCCTCGATGATCCATGGGCCCTCGATGCCCGCCCCGATGGTGTGTCCAAAGCAGGGAAACTGCTGGGAGAACACGTTGCCGATCTCGGACACGGTCGATTTGTGATTTGCGAAGCCATTTTCCGCCAGCCATTCCTGACCGCGGACGTAGAGATCGCCAAATGTGCTGACGCCGGGTTTGATGCCATCGATGATGTGCCGGATGATCGCGACCGAGCCCTCGAGAAGTTCCGTCTGGCCCGCGTCGGGCTTGCCGCCGATGACGGTTGAACGGGCAAAGTCGGTGTAATAGCCATCGACCGGACCCCACTGGTCGCAATGCACCAGGTCGCCGACTTCCATCTTGCGCGTCACGTTCCAGTGCGGCACGCCGGAGCTGCCGAAGTAGTTGGCGGAATTGGGCCCGCTGGCGATCGACACGTCCTGCAATGTGCCGCCGTTGGCGGCAAGCACGCGCAGGCCCTCACCCACCGCATCGCCTTCCGTGTTGCCTTCGACGATGGCGTTCATGGTTGCGTCCATCCACATCACGCCGACACGCGCCGCATGCCGCAGGTGATCCATTTCGGCCGGGGTCTTGATCAGCCGAAGCCTGTCGAGGATGTCGTCGGCGGGCACCAGATTGAGCCACTGGTTGCCGGCCGCCGCCTCCATGCGGCGCAGTGCGCTGACGAGGAACGACTGGCGCCCGACCAGCCCGATCTTCTTGTCGAGCAGTCCCATCTCTTTCAGCACGTCGACGGTACCGGTGGTGAGATCGGTCACGGTGCGGATATCGGCGACCTTCACCCGGTCTTCCGGGTCGTCGTGGTAATCGGTCAAAAGCACGGGATCGCCGTCGACCGGCAGGATCAGGGCGGCATGGCCGCGGCTTGCCCAGACGGACGTGTCCGGCACCACCGGAAACAGGGAGTGAAAGTTGGTCAGGTAATAGACATCGCCATAGGCTTCCACCGTATGGCCGCCGCGCGACCAGATCAGAAGTGCATCAAAGCCCTCGTCCGCCGCCCTCTTTGCCGCGGCCTGGCGGCGGGCGGCGAATTCCGTGTCGTCGATGTTTGGTTGCGCCATGGGGTGTCCTCCTGCTCGCCTCCAGTCGTGCGGAACCTTTGCATATGCCCGGTCCGCTGCCGAGAAAAAACCTCCGCGGGGTCAAACAACAGGGACGACAGGCGGCCCTAGGTCATGGGCTCATAAATGGCGCACATTCTGTTTGGCCAGGAGGGTTCGAATGCTGGAAAACAAGCGCAAGATCAGGCTTTGCGCCTTATCGAGCATTGTTTGCCTGCAGGCGGGCCCTCCTGACCCAACCCTGCGGGCGCGTCGGATGTGCGCCGCGCGGGCGTTGCAAAGGCTTGAAAACCGGAAGGTTTCGGGCACCTTTGCGCCTGCTCGCGACGCAAATCCGTCAGCGCAGAATGCGTGCCATTTATGAGTTCATAACCTAATGCATCGAGAAGAACCGCAGGTTCACGTCTCCGTAGAAGGTATATGCGAGATAGGTCGGATCGCCGGTTTCGAGAAACCCCCGCCTGACAGCGCTCAGCAGACTGGCGATGCGGACGTCCCCGGCTGCAATCTGCCTCGAGAACCGGGCGTAGAAGTCCGCCGAGAAGGCCGCCGCCGACCGGTCGAGCAGGGGCCAGAGGCCACCGATGAAGCCGCTGGCCCCCGAGGCAAGCAGGGTTGGTCCCCAGCCCTGCACGAATCCACCCAGCGCATTGGAGCGGCCGGTGTCGCAGGCGTTGAAGAAATAGAAGGGATGATCACCGCCCCTGGCCGCCGCCAGGCTTAGCCAGGTATCGGAGCCGAGCGCGCGGTCGTTCTCGAGGCGGATGGCGAAGGCCGGCCGGCCGGTGCCCATGGAGGTGGCTTCGCCATGGCCGGTGAAGTGAACGATGCCGTTCACCGGCCGGCTCATCAGGTCCTCGATCGCGGCAAAATTGCCGACGATCTTACGGAAGCCGGAGACCTTGCTCAGGGCATCGATCTCGACCTGTTGAAACGGCAGATGTTCGCGGCCCGAATAGGCAGGTGCGATCGTCGACAGTTCGCTGAACAGCACCGACTGGGGCGGCACATCGCGCTGGCCGCTGGTTTCGCGCAGGGCCCAGCGTGCCAGATCGAACTCAAGCGCCAGAAAATCGAACTCGTGCTCGCCGTCCTCGCTTATGGGGCGAACCAGTTCCCAGGGCAGAAGCGGATCATTGGTGGTGATCTGGATCGACCTGAAACGCTCGGGCTCGGTGCGCGCAAGCGTCCAGAAATACTTCTTGAACGCATCTGGTACGTGGTGATCGTAAAGCTCGCGCCCACGGGCGCGGGCGATGTGGATCATCTCCGATTTGCCCGGTGCGGCGCCGGTGCCCGAACCGTCCGGCAACAGCGCACCGCGGATGCGCGCGCTCAGCGCGACAAACCGGGCATAGGTGTCGTCGAGCCAGGCCCCGGTGCCCGGGTTCAACGCGAACTGTTCGCTCACGATATGCCCCGGCCGCAGCCGCGAAATGATGTCGATATGGCCTGAAACCGGCGCGCCCGTTGCATCGTGCTCGTAAAGGATCACGACCTGCATGTCGGGAACCTCGTCGGCTCCGCCGACCTTTATGACCGTCGTCGCGTCATCCGGTACGGTGCTCAGCGAACGACGCGAGGCCGCCTCGGTGCTCTGAAGAGTGTCGGACGCCGTGGATGCAGCGGGATCGCGGACCTCGATGGACCGCGCCGCACTGCCGAGATAGCGCCCCTGGTGGTAGAGCCGGAAATGAAGCTTGCGGTCTGGCTTGCCGGCAGAGGGGACAAGCAGAATCTGCAACGGATCGGAATCGCCTTCGGGATAGAGACGCAGCGTGCGGTTCCATTCACCGCCGTCGCCGAGGTCGAAGCCGGGCGCCCAGAGCGTCACGTCGATGTCCCAGTACTGCCGGTCCGGCGATGGTTCGGGCAATTGCAGGGCAAGCCCGTCTTCCGTCA
>JAJFHL010000338.1 GCA_021775615.1 Hyphomicrobiales bacterium | reverse complement strand
CCTCGAGGTGCTGATCCTGGAGCGCCATCAGGTCGAGCAATGACGCTTCATGCCGCAGACCAGGCGGTGATGATGTGCCCTTACTCCAGGTCGTCGGTTTCCAGCGAGTAGACGGACGGCGAGGTTTTTGGCACCGGAATGAAGTCAACCTTCTCTCCGCGCTCGGTGAGGGGAGCGCTGAACAGTCTGTAGGTGACGAAAAGCGCCAGGGCCAGCAGCACTGCAGCGATGAAAACGAACAGGCCTCCCGGATTGTCTCCTTCCATGAACACCGCCGCCGCCAGAGGGCCCGCGGTGGCGCCGACGGAATAGGCAAGCAGCAGGCCGCCGCTGATTTCCACCATTCGCTCGTTCGGTGCATGGTCGTTGGCGTGCGACAGACACATGGCATAGAGCGGGACCATAAGCCCGCCATGCAGCATGGCGATCACGTATGTTGGCCATCCCGCCGGCACATCCGCAAATCCAATAATGAGGCCGGTGATCACAGTGCCAAACGCGATGCTTGCAATGACATAACGGCGGTCCATTTTGTCCGACGCCCACCCGAGCGGCCATTGCGAGATCGCGCCGCCCAGAACGAAGGCCGCCATCAACAGCGTTACGTCGGCGATGGCCATGCCCCGCTCCTGGGCAAAAACCGGCGCAAGGGACCAGAACGCCCCCTCCACGGCGCCGACCAGCAGGCAACCGACAGCGCCGACCGGCGAGATCTTGAACAGCCCCTTCAGATCAAGTTTGGCCGATGGAATTGGTTTCGGTGTTGCGGTTGGCGTCAGCGCCAATGGCACGATGGAGAAGCAAATGACCATCGCGACGATCATGAACAGCATGTTTTCGCGGGTGCTGTAGAGGTTGACCATCAACTGGCCGGCCATGGTCGTCAGGTTGGTGACGATGATATAGGCGGACAGAATGCGGCCCCTGTTCGCGTTGCTCGAGCGATCGTTGAGCCAGCTCTCCACCACGATGAACAGGGCGGCCAGGCAGACACCGGTCAACACCCGCAGGATGCCCCAGAAATAGGGGTCGATGAAGATCGGGAACGCCAGGCACAGCACGGTAAGACTAGCCGCGGCCCCGGCAAAGGAGCGAACGTGGCCGACGGACATGATCAGTCTGGGGCCGAAGAAGCAGCCGATGGCGAAACCGCCGAAATAGGCGGTTCCGAGCAGGCCGATCAGGGTTGTGGAATAGCCTTCCTGGTCGGCGCGCAGGGGCATCAATGTCTGAAACAGCCCATTGCCCGCCAGCAGCAGGCCGGCGCATATCATCACGGTGACGATCGACCGGATCGAGGCGTTCAGGTGCGGTTTGCTGTCGTGGATCATCTGAGCATGCGGTCCCGGAACTCTCCGGAAAACTCCGGGTCAAGAAAGTCGGCCCGGCGGAGGGTCCCGCCGGGCCGCATACCTTCCTCTATCGCAGGCAACCGGTCAGGTGTCGAGCCAGACCTTGTCCAGGTGAATTTCCTGGGCCTGGTGAGCTTTCATTCCCCTTACCTTGTCGGTCATGTGACGGGTCTCGAGTCTCCAGTATGGCTGGATCAGCGTCCCTGAGTCCTGAAGGATCTTCTCGACCTTTTCCATGGCCTTGCTGCGTTTCTTGGCGTCCGGGATTTTCATGGCCTCGGCAAGGGCCGCATCGAATTCCGGGTCGGCCATGGCCGCCTCGTTCCACGCTTCGCCTGAGCGATATGCCAGGGCGAGAATCTGAACGCCGAGCGGCCGCGGGTTCCAGTTGGTGGTTGAAGCCGGGTACTTGGTCCAGTCGTTCCAGAATGTCGCTCCGGGCAGAACCGTCCTTTTGACGTTAATGCCCGCTTGACGCATCTGGCTGGCGATCGCGTCCGTTGTGTTCTTGCGCCAGTCGTCGTCGATCGAGATCAGCTCGAACTCGTGATCGGTTTTGCCGGCTTCGGCCAAGAGGGCCTTGGACTGCTCGATGTCACGCTTGAATGGCGGCAGCGCGAAGTATTCTTCGTGCATCGGGCCAACGTGGTGGTTTTCCGCAACCACGCCAAGGCCGTTCACACCCAATTCCAGCAGTACGTTGTTGTCGACGGCCAGTTGCAGAGCGCGCCGCACACGCTGATCGTCGAATGGCGGATTGGCGTGGTTGAACCGGCACACAAGGGTTGCGGCCGTGGCCACATCGGACCGGACCAGCCCAAGGCTATCGAACAGTTCGACCGCAGCGGCCGAAGTGGATTCATTGACGTCGACCTCTTCGGATTCGAACGCCGACACCTGACCGGCGAACTCTTCGCCGTAATCAAGGAACTCGACGGCATCGAGATAGGCGTCTCCGTCCCAGTACCCTTCGCGGCGGACAAACCGCACCTTGATCCCGACTTCCGCGCTTTCGATTCTGTAGGGGCCGGTGCCGTTGTTGAACTGTTCGACGATATCTCCGTTCGGGTCAAAGCCGTGATGCACGATGAGGGCCGGGTAGTCGGTCATCGCGGCGATCAGTGTGATGTCGGGGGCCGGCAAGTTCAGTTTGACCGTATGATCGTCGACGATTTCGATGGCGCCGTCCCGTGCCTTTTTCGTTTCTGGATTTCCAAGTGATGCGAATCTCGCCGCCATGGAATTTCCGTCCACATCGGCCTCGCACCAGCGATCGATGTTGAAGGCAACGTCTTTCGACGTGAAGTCGTCGCCGTTCGCCCACTTGATCCCCTTGCGCAGATGCAGCGTTTACTGGGTGGCGTCGTCACTGATGTCCCAGCTTTCAAGCAGCCGCGGAACGAAGTTGCCGTCCGAATCCCAGCGCACGAGATACTCGCACGACTGGCGCGACACATGCGAGCCCCAGTCAAAAGTGCGCGGATCCTTGAATTCCGAGGATCGCACCGGGACCGCAACACGCAGTGTGCCGCCTCTCTTCGGCTCCGCCGCGACGGCTTCTACCGGCGCCGCGAGACCGCCCAGCGCATAGGTTCCCGCCGCAGTGACGCCAAGGCTCATCATGGTCGCCAGGAATTCACGGCGGCTCATCCGCCCGCGTTTGAATGCTTTCACATAGCCCTTTGCCAGCGGGTGCAGCGGGCGGTCTGTCATCATGTATTTTTTCATCTGGTTCTCCCTCCTTGATAGTGTGTGTTTTTTTGTGGATGCCGCCTCGGCGAGAGCCGGACGTGCCAAGTGCGCCACTCCTCAGATCGCCACCTGCGCAGAGATCATGCGGCCGACGATGCGCCGGGCAGTCCCGCGGTTGAACGTTTCGGGGTAAAGAAAATAATCGGACCACATGCCCTCCAGGAGGGCAATCGTGCCGCTGGCAAGATCACTCGATCTCGTCGGATCCGATGCATCGTGATCGAGCAGTGCGCCAAACGTTTCCTTGTAGATGTCGAGCAAGGACCGGTCCCGCGTCGTGGTGAAGTTGCGCACCCGTTCATTGGTATGCGCAAGCGAGCGCAAGGCGTTCCACAGAACCACCGTCTGGAGATTGAGGATCTCCTCACTCAGGTCCGCATCGATCAGGGCGTTCAGCCTGCGGGCCGGGTCGTCGCCCGCCGCATCCAGAAATACCTGCAATTTGC
>JAJFHL010000337.1 GCA_021775615.1 Hyphomicrobiales bacterium | reverse complement strand
GCTTCGGTCAGATCCTCATCCAGATGCAATGTCCGCGACAGGGCGCGCGCGACCTGGGCCACCTCGAGACTGTGGGTGAGCCTTGTGCGGTAGTGGTCCCCTTCGTGATAGACGAACACCTGGGTCTTGTGTTTGAGGCGGCGGAACGCGGTGGAGTGGACGATGCGATCGCGATCGCGCTGATATGCGCTGCGGTGCGCAGCCTCCGCCTCGGCGACGTGGCGCCCCCTGCTCTGCGCCGGATGAGATGCAAATGGCGCCGGATCGCTGCCGGTTGGGTTGTTCATGTGATATGATTCAATCGTCGCCCGAGGTGCTCGTGTGCGTCATTGCAATTGACAAAGCGCAAACACCTCATAAGTATCATCTGTGCTATTGTCATTGACCAGAACGCATATTGCACGGACCGGATGATGAGTGAAACAGCAGTTACCCTGAGCGACAGCGCGGCCCGACGGATCTCCGAGATCACCGAGGCAGAGGCTGACAAGACAATGCTGCGCGTAACCGTTTCCGGCGGTGGCTGCTCCGGTTTTCAGTATGGTTTCGAACTCGATTCCGCGCGCAAAGATGACGACCTCGTCATCGAGAAGCAAGGCGCCACAGTGCTTATCGATTCGATATCGCTTATGTATATGGAAGGCTCGGAGATCGATTTCGTTGATGATCTGATCGGCGCGGCGTTTCAGATCAAGAACCCCAACGCCACCGCAGCATGTGGTTGCGGAACCAGCTTCTCCATTTGATCCATTTGACGCTTCTCCCACCATCGCTGTGGCATTGCGCCCTGTTGGGCGCTATCTAGGGCCGTGAACAACGGATAGGGGAACCGTCCGGCCCATGGCCTTTTCGATCAATCCCAATGTCGATCGGGTGCTGGAGCCGCCGACCAACGAAACGCGTGGTTGGGTGGCTCGGCGCGAATACAACTGCGAGCTGCCCATCATCGACGCGGCGCAGGCGGTTCCAAGCTATCCTCCCGCCGATGCGCTGCAGGCGCATCTGGCGGAAGCCGTTCAGATGGCGGACACCGCCTTTTACACGCCGATACTGGGCATTGCAGATCTGCGCGAGGAACTGGCGGAGAGCCTGTCGGCCCAATATGGAGCCGCAGTCTCTGCCGAAGGCGTGGCGATCACATGCGGCGGCAACCACGCCTACTGCATGGCGATGATGGCGCTTGCGGGGCCCGGAGACGAAATCATCCTCCCCGAACCCTTCTATTTCAATCATCAGATGTGGTTCGATCTGCAATCGATCGGCACCAGGCTCCTTCCGTGCCGTGAAACGGCAGATGGTGTCGTGCCGGACCTTGACGAGTTGCGCGCCATGATTACGGAGCGCACCCGGGCCGTCGTGCTGGTCACGCCCAACAATCCGACCGGCACGGTCTACACGCCGGACTACATTTGCGAGCTATATACTCTGGCCCGCGAGCGCGGCATCGCTCTGGTGCTGGATGAGACATACAAGGACTTCCTCCCGGGGGGCGAACCGCCGCATGGATTGTTTCTCGACCCGGATTGGGGCGACACTTTCGTGTTTTTGTACAGCTTTTCCAAGGTCTACAGCCTGACGGGATATCGCGTGGGCGCCCTGGTGGGCGGCGGCCGGTTCATCGACGCCATTGCCAAGATTGCCGACACGCTGACCATCTGCGCGCCGCATGTGAGCCAGAAGGCGGCATTGTTCGGATTGCGCAATCTTGCGGGCTGGACCGAGGAGAAACGGGATCAGCTGAACCGCCGGCTCGGCCTGCTCAGAAGGGCGTTCGAAACCATCGACCCGGCTTTCAAGCTGGTGTCGAGCGGCGCGTTCTTCGGGTATCTGAGGCATCCGTTTGAAGGCATGAAGAGCCTCGATGTGTCGCGCAACCTGTTTCGCGACCAGAGCGTGCTGACCTGGCCGGGCAGCTTTTTCGGTCCCAATCAGGAGCAGTATGTACGGCTTGCCTTTGCAAATGCGGGCGATGCGGAGATCGACGAACTGGTGCGCCGGCTGTCTGCCATGACGCCGTGAGCGTGAGCGACGTAGGACAGTGTTGAACAGAACAGTGTTGAGCGGACCTGCGATCCTTGCGATACAGTCGGCTGCATGGCCATTACCGATAGCGGGCTCAATATGAAAATTGCCACCTGGAACGTGAACTCCATAAAGGTGCGAACGCAAAATGTGCTCGAATGGCTAGGTCAGGCGCAGCCCGACGTCGCGTGTCTGCAGGAAATCAAGACGGTCGACGAAGGATTTCCCAGGGAGGCGTTCGAAGAAGCCGGCTACAATGTCGCCGTACATGGCCAGAAGAGCTACAACGGGGTCGCCATACTGTCCAAACTGGCGATTGAGGACGTTTCCGCACGATTGCCGGGCGATGATGACGATGAGCAGGCACGTTATCTCGAGGTCACGGTCACGGCCGGTGAGCGGGCCGTCCGTGTTGCATCGATTTACCTGCCGAACGGCAATCCCGTGGACAGCGAAAAGTATCCCTACAAGTTGCGGTGGATGGAGCGCCTGCGGACCCATGCGGCACAATTGCTCGATGAAGAGGATATGTTCGTGCTGGCCGGCGACTACAATGTGATTCCTGAACCGGAGGATGTCCACAACCCGCAAGGCTGGAGTGATGACGCCCTGTTCCTGCCGCAGACGCGGGCCAGCTATCGCTCTCTTCTGGGGCTTGGCCTGACCGATGCGCTACGCGCCTGTACCCGGGAGCCGGCGCAGTACACCTTCTGGGACTATCAGGCCGGCGCCTGGCAGAAGAATCACGGGATCCGGATCGATCACCTGCTGCTCTCGCCGCAGGCTGCGGACCGGCTTACAGGCAGCGGCATCGACAGCGAAGTGCGCGCCTGGGAAAAGCCTTCCGATCACGTTCCTGTCTGGGCGGAACTCGCGCTTTAGAGCGTTTCGCTATCAGCAAAGTGCTTCAACAGCAGCCCGGTGCATTCACGGAATGGCCGGGAACAGGCTATCCTCTTATCCGCAATCGGCCAGCTGATAGCCCGTTTGTCCGTCCTTTACCGGGTTCTGCTGGTTCCACCGGTAGACGAAGTTTTCCGCCTTCGACCGCTCATCGACGGTCGCCTCGGTATAGACCTCTTCGTAGCGATCGTAGATTTCAGGGTTGATCGACGCGCATGCATTTTCCTTGGCGAGGGTATACCACATCAACCCTCTCTCACGGCTCTTGCGCGCGACTTCACCAGCCCAGTAGATGGTGCCGAGCAATGCCATTGCCGGTGCGTGCCGCTTGTTCGCCGACGCCATGATCCAACGCTTGCCCATCTTCGGGTTGTGTTTGATCACCTTGCCCCTGAGATAGGCACGGCCAACTTCGAACTGTGCCGGCGCATGGCCGTTCTTGGCTGCCAGATTGAACAGCTTGAAGGCACGCCGCGGGCTCTTGTTCAAGCCGGCGGCAGCAATACCGTTGTTCAGGTAATGGCCGACCCAGAAAGTCGCATCCACCGTGATATGGAACCTGGTCTTCTGGCTGCGGTCGCCGTTGAAGCCTTTGGCCACCGCCTGATAGTAGGTCAGCGCCTTGCCGTCATCCGCAGTCACACCCTGGCCGTAGTGGTACATGCGCGCCAGCATCCATTTGGCAAATATGTCGCCTTCCGCGGCGGCTTCTTCCCAAAGCTTCTTGGCAGCCTGGAAGTCACCGGAATTGTAAAGCTGTAACGCTTTGCTGTTCTGGTCCAGGCCGATGCTCGGAGCATTCGGAAGCACCGTGCGCGATGTCAAACGCGAACTGCCGGAAAACTCGAACAGACCGCCCGAGAAAATGCCATCGCTGTGTGCGTCTTCTGCCGGTTGAATGACATTCACCGCGAAGACCGCCATGCCAACAGCGGCGGCACGCACCAGATTTACTCTTGCCACTTCAAGTATCTGCATAGCAGACAACCTCTGCTTGTCCTCCTGGATGGGTTACCGCGCCTTTGCGAGCCGTCCCAACGGTCTGTGCATATTTCCATATGCAGCCGCTGGAAAAGCTGTTGCTCGGTAAACTCCAATCCTTGCGCCGCGTCTCCAGCACTTCTTCGCTGACCTGGAGTTCCAGGGTGCCTTCCACCGCATCGATCGAGATGATGTCGCCATCCTCGATCAAACCGATTGGTCCGCCAACCGCCGCCTCGGGGCCGACGTGACCAATACAGAATCCACGGGTTGCACCAGAAAACCTACCGTCAGTGATGAGTGCCACTTTGTCGCCCATCCCCTGCCCATAAATGGCCGCCGTAGTTGCAAGCATTTCTCGCATGCCTGGTCCACCGATCGGCCCTTCATATCGGATGACGAGAATCTCGCCTTCCTTGTAGTCGCCCCTGGTCACCGTCGCGAAGCAGAGCTCTTCTGAGTCAAAGCACCGCGCCGGTCCCGTAAACTTCAAACGCTCCATTCCGGCGACCTTTACGATCGCGCCGTCTGGAGCCAGATTTCCTTTCAAGCCGACCACACCACCTGTGACGGTGATCGGATCGTCGGCCGGACGCACGACATCCTGTTTGTCGTTCCATTCGACCGCAGCCATGTTTTCCGCAATGGTCCGTCCGGTGACGGTTATGCAATCGCCATGCAGAAAGCCGTTGTCTAGCAGCGTCTTCATCAACATCGGTATGCCGCCAGCCTCGAACATGTCCTTTGCAACATACGTTCCGCCCGGCTTCAGGTCGGCGATGTAGGGCGTCCGCTTGAAGATTTCGGCGACATCGAAGAGATCGAACTCAATGCCGCACTCGTGTGCGATTGCGGGCAGATGCAGGCCGGCGTTCGTCGAACCGCCCGAGGCCGCAACGACCGTTGCGGCATTCTCCAGAGCTTCGCGCGTGACGATGTCGCGCGGACGGATGTTGCGGGCGATCAGGTCCATGATCTGTTCACCCGCCGTGCGGCAGAACTGATCGCGAATTTCATACGGCGCCGGCGCGCCTGCTGAGTACGGCAATGCCAATCCAATGGCCTCGGATACTGTCGCCATCGTGTTGGCGGTGAATTGTGCGCCGCAGGCTCCTGCTCCAGGGCAGGCCACGGTTTCGAGTTCTTCCAGATCATCGTCCGAAAGTGTGCCGACAGAATGGCGGCCAACCGCTTCGAACACATCCTGGATTGTGACCGGATTGCCCTTGAAGGTTCCGGGCAGTATCGAGCCGCCGTAAATGAAGATCGAAGGGACATTCAACCGGCACATGGCCATCATCATGCCGGGCAAGGACTTGTCGCAGCCGGCAAGGCCGACCAATGCGTCATAGCAATGGCCGCGCATGGTAAGCTCGACGGAGTCGGCGATCACTTCGCGCGACACCAGCGACGACTTCATGCCCTGATGACCCATGGCGATGCCGTCGGTCACGGTGATGGTGCAGAATTCGCGGGGTGTGCCGTTCGCGGAGGCAACGCCCGCCTTGACGTGCTGTGCCTGGCGCATCAGCGCGATATTGCAGGGTGCGGCCTCGTTCCAGCAGCTTGCAACACCAACAAAGGGTTGATGAATCTGATGGCGGGTCAGGCCCATCGCATAATAATAAGAACGATGCGGCGCACGCTGCGGACCCTCGGTCACGTGGCGGCTCGGCAGCCTGTTCTTATCAAATGCCCTAGCGTCCATCAGCTCCAAATTCCTCAAGTGTTGCTTCTGGGTGCCACTTGCCGCTTCGGAAATTCAGCCTGTTCCGTTCCACGACCTTCGGCAGCGCCAGCTCTCCGTTTGCCTCCGGTTTTCTTTCCGGGCAGGCTTTGAATTTTGGAGCTAACCTCCTTCGTCATAAGGCGAATCGGGCTGTTGCTCGGCGCTTTCAGCAAACTCAAGCGACGCTAGAAATGTATTAAGGCAAGAAAGTGTTTTGGGGAGATGGAATGTGTGAGTGGTGAGATTATTACCGGCAGTGTGACATTTTTACTACGATTTCGTGTTATCCAGATTACGCCTCCGCCGGTCCGCAATGCATTTGTCTGAAAGAGCGAAATCCGCGCTCTGTTCGGATGCGCCGGCACCTCACTCCCTTGAAGTCTGGATTGCACTATGAAAATCCGCTAATGACTGTGCAGGCGGTGCGACTTGGCGATGGTTGTGCAATTCGGTTTGATGGCCTGTTCCGCCACCGATGAGAAACGCGGCCGCGATGCGGAGGAACCGCGACAAACGCTTGCAGAACGCACCGTGAACCGGGGTCAATACAGGGAGCGAAACTGTCACGTCATGAGCGCAACAGAGCAGTTTGAACATTCACCGCCGCCGCGACCCGGCGGGCAGATTTCCCTCAACTACACGGCGCGCCCGGGGCTGGGCGGGCTCTCGATCAAGAATTTCCTGCTGAGTGTCATTACTCTGGGAATCTACAGCTTCTGGGGGAAAACGAACGTCAGGCGTCACATATGGTCGTGTGTTCACGTCATGGATGAACCGCTGGAATACACTGGAACCGGAAAGGAACTTTTTCTCGGATTTCTGATCGTCACCGGTATCATCATTGTCCCACTGTTTCTCATTCAGGCCCTCGCGCCGTTTATCTTCTTTGAGAACATTGCTGCACAAGTCGTGGCTCAGATCCTGGCGTTCGTTGTCGTCTTGTATCTCATCGGCGTTGGCATCTACCGCGCCCGGCGCTACCGGCTGAGCCGCACGCTCTGGCGGGGCATTCGCGGCACACTCACCGGTTCTTCCTGGTCTTTCGCCTGGACCAATTTCTGGATGACATTTCTGCTGCCACTGTCCTTTCTGTGGTCATATCCATGGATGAGGATGCGGCTGACATCCAGAATGACCAATGACATGGAGTTCGGCTCCGCCCCGTTCGGCTTTTCCGGCCCGGTCGGTCCGCTGTATTCGCGGTTCGCGATCATATGGATTTCAAGTCTGGTGTTGATGATACTTCTGCCATTTGCACTCTGGATCAGCGGGTTAAGCTTTGATCCGAAGTCGATGATTGATGGCGGCGACGGGCCGATCACCCCCGATCAGACCACACTGGTTGCCTTCTTCATTGGATTGACACTCCTGATTATCCCGGCGTTCGTGCTTCTGTTCGCCGTGCTTAGGGCGTTCTATGTCGCCGGCGAAATGAACCACTTCGCCCAATGCACGACATTTGAGAATGTCAGATTTGAAATGCGCGCAACCTCCTGGAGCCTGATTGGCCTGGCCATCGGCAATTTCCTGATTTTGATCTTCACACTTGGTATTGGTGCGCCGTTTGTCCAGCAGCGACTGGTGCGCTATTTCTGCAACCGGATGACCCCCGTGGGATCACTGGATGTTGCTTCAATTCAGCAGTCACAGGCGGAGGTGGACCGGCGCGGCGAAGGTCTGGCCGAGGTGTTCGATATAGATGCGTTCTGAGCCCAGCGAGACCTATCAGGGCCGGTTTTATGACGGTGAATCGGCCGTCGCACACGATGTCGTCGTTCGCTGCTCGACCACAGTGGTGGTGGTGAGCGCCGGCAGCGACGTGCTTGCCACATGGAACTATCCGGATCTGCTCTCGCCCGACCCCCTTGTGGCGGGCAGGCGGGCACGCCTGACCCACAACACGGCGCCCTATGCCCGTCTTGTGGTGGAGGACCCGGCCTTTTCCGAGTGCATCCTTGACCGTGCGCCGCATCTGTCTTCACGCGCGCACCGGCGACGCGGTCTGAAAATTGTATTGGCCTGCATGCTCATGGCGTTCGCCACGGTGGGGGCTGGATATGCGTTCCTGACCTTCGCACCGTCCACCTTTGCGAAACTGATGCCCGACAGTTGGCGCCATAACCTGGGAGAACAGGTGAAGCAGATCCTGGTGCGTGGCAAGCAGGTCTGTACCGATGATGAGGGTGTGGCGGCGCTTGCCGCAATGGCCGCACGGCTGTCGGAGAAGGAAGACAATCCGAGCCAGTTCAAGATCTATGTCTACGACCTCTCGATCGTCAATGCATTCGCCCTGCCGGGTGGCTCAATCGTCATCAGCCGGCAGCTGGTGGAGGCGGCCAGCGGTGCAGATGGGGTGGCAGGCGTGCTTGCGCATGAAATGGGGCACGTCATCGAGCGCGACTCCGAGGCGCAACTGGTTCGCAGCCTTGGGATTTCCCTTCTGCAGCAGGTTCTGTTCGGTGGCAGCACCATTGGAGATTCCTTCGGCGGCATTGCCGGCGTGTTGACCCTGATGCAATATACTCGGGACGCGGAACGCAGGGCCGACGGGCACGCGGTCCGGATTCTGGAAGCAAGTGGTGTCAGTCCGAACGGGTTGATAAGCTTCTTCGAATACATCCAGGACAAGTACGGCAGCAAGTCCGAAGACGATGAGAAAAGCGATGTGTTTTCACTCTTCAGCTCACATCCCGGCGTCAAAGAGCGGATCGGAAAACTGAAACAGCTCGAAACCTGGTCGGCAACGCCGGCGTTGACCGAGACCCAATGGACCGCGCTGAAGTCGATCTGCGCGAGTGCTCCGGATACCGATAAGGAAACCGAAGGCGGCAGCCCTCCCGATGAGGCCTAGGCGGCGCCCTTCAGCCGGTTGAAAGCCTCGTTGATCCGTTCCCGACGCTCTTCGGCATCGGCCTTGCGCGTACGTTGCTCCTCAACCACATGTTCCGGCGCACGCGAGATGAAACCGTCATTGGAGAGCTTTGCATCGAGCTTGGCAATCTCGTCACCAACCTTTCCCAACTCCTTGGTCAGGCGCTCGATTTCGGCCGCGACGTCGATGATACCGGCCAGAGGTAGTGCGATGACCGCCTCGCCCAGAACAATCTGAACAGAGCCATCCGGAACGTTCTTCCCGACCTCGATGCTGGCCAGCCGCGCCAACCGCGTCAACTCCCCCTGCCAGGCATCGATGCGCGCTACCGTATTCTCGTTCGCACCGACGATAACAATGGGCGCCTTGGTTCCGGCGGGAACGTTCATCTCCGCGCGCACCGACCTGATCTGGGAAATCACCTCGATCAGCCAGGCAATCTCTTCGTCGGCGTCGGCGTTCTGCAACCCGTTATGATCCGGCCAGGAGGCGAGCATGAGAGAGGTTGAGCGTGTTGCTCCCGGACCGCTCAACTGGTTCCACAGCTCTTCGGTGATGAACGGCATGAACGGGTGCATGAGAAGCAGGATCTGGTCGAGCGCCCATGCGGCAACCGCCCTGGTCTCGCGCTTGGCGGTTTCATCCTCGCCATCCAGCAGGGGCTTGATCAGCTCAACATACCAGTCACAGAAGATATGCCAGACGAAGTGGTAGAGCGCACCGGCGGCTTCATTGTATTTGTGCGCCTCGATGGCACGCGAGACCGTTGCGGCGGTGCGCTCGGTCTCGCCGGCAATCCAGCGGTTGATCGTGTGCTGCACCCCGGCAACATCGAGCCCCGGATCCAGCTCGCAGCCTTTCATCTGGCAGAAGCGGGCCGCGTTCCAGAGCTTGGTAGCAAAGTTGCGATAGCCTTCCACACGGGTCTTGGCGAGTTTGATGTCGCGCCCCTGCGCCGCCATCGCGGCAAGCGTGAACCGCAGGGCATCCGCGCCGTAGTCTTCGATCAACTCAAGCGGATCGATGATGTTGCCCTTCGACTTCGACATCTTCTGCCCCTTCTCGTCACGGACGAGGGCATGGATGTAGACCGTGTGGAACGGCACTTCGGGCGTGCCATCCTCATCCTTCATGAAGTGCAGGCCCATCATCATCATACGGGCGACCCAGAAGAAGATGATGTCGAAACCGGTCACCAGCACGTCTGTCTTGTAGTAGCGGGCAAGTTCCGCCGTCTGGTCCGGCCACCCAAGCGTCGAGAACGGCCACAGGGCAGACGAGAACCAGGTGTCCAGAACGTCCTCATCGCGCACCAGGTCCTCATCGCGGCCATAGTGGGTTTTTGCCGCTGCACGCGCCGCCTTTTCGGATTCCTCAACGAAAATCTCACCGTCGGGACCGTACCAGGCCGGGATCTGATGGCCCCACCACAGTTGCCTGGAAATGCACCAGGGCTGGATGTTGCGCATCCATTCAAAGTAGGTCTTCTCCCAGTTGCGCGGAACAAAGACCGTATCGCCCTTTTCAACCGCCTCGATTGCGGGAATCGCCAAGGTCTTGGCATCGACATACCACTGGTCCGTCAACCACGGCTCGATAATGTCGTTGGAGCGGTCGCCGTAAGGTATTGTATTTTCGTGATCTTCAATGTGATCGAGATATCCCTGCTCCTCCAGATCGGCCACGACGCGCTTGCGCGCCTCGAAACGATCCAGCCCCTGGTAGGCTTCGGGAGCGTTCTCGTTCACCGCGGCGTGCTCATCGAAGATGTTGATGACCTCCAGGTCATGGCGCCTGCCAACCTCAAAGTCGTTGAAATCATGCGCCGGTGTCATCTTGACCGCGCCGGACCCCTGCTCGGGGTCGGCATAGTCGTCGGCGACGATGGGAAGCTCACGTCCGACAAGCGGCAGAATGGCAGTCCTGCCGACAAGATCGCGGTAGCGCTCATCTTCGGGATGGACCGCTATACCGGTGTCTCCAAGCATGGTTTCGGGACGCGTTGTGGCAACCACGATGAAGCGCCCCTCCTCGCCCTTGATCGGGTACTTCAAGTGCCAGAGATGCCCTTTGGTTTCGACCTGCTGAACCTCCAGGTCGGAAATGGCGGTCAGCAGTTTGGGGTCCCAGTTGACGAGCCGCTTGTCTTTGTAGATCAGGCCTTCTTTGTAGAGTTGAACGAACACATGCAACACGGCCCTGGACAATCCCTCGTCCATGGTGAACCGTTCCCGCGACCAGTCGCAGGAAGCGCCGAGCCGGCGCAACTGGTTGATGATCACCCCGCCGGATTCTTCCTTCCACTGCCAGACGCGCCTGACAAACTCCTCGCGGCCGAGGGTTCTGCGGTTCGGCTCCTGATTTTCCATCAACTGGCGCTCGACGACCATCTGGGTGGCGATGCCGGCGTGATCCATTCCGGGCTGCCACAGCACATCCTTGCCGCGCATACGCTCGAAACGGATGAGAACATCCTGAATGGTGTTGTTGAGCGCATGGCCCATATGCAGTGAGCCGGTGACGTTGGGCGGCGGGATTACGATGCAGTACGACTCGGCGTCGGCCTTGCGGTTGCATTTGAAGGCGCCCGAGTCCTCCCAGTCCTTGTAGATCCGCTGTTCGATCTCATGGGGTTCATATGTCTTTTCAAGCATGGAATGTACTCGTCATAGCGGGTCACGAACGCCGGTTCGGCGCAGTCCGAACGAACTGCAGCGCTTTAAACATCAGGCTGTGGGAAAGTGCAACCGAACGTCTTGGAAAAGGGCGCCGAGCGCAGTGGATTCAAGCGGCGTCCCCGGCGGCCTGACCGACGTTCAGCGACCGCCGCCGCCGCGCCTCGCCGCGCGCTCGATCTCCTGGCGCACAAGATCTTCCACAATGGAGGGCAGGTTCTCGTCCAGCCACGACTTCAGCATCGGCCGTAACATTTCCTGAACGAGTTCCTCCAATGTGCGTGTCGATCCGTCACGTGAGAGCAATGTACTGGCGAGTTGACCGAACGCAGATGCGACCGCGCCATCCGTTACCTCGGACATGATCCGCTCGTCGGCCGACGGCTCGGCTTCCGGTTCCGACACGGCATCGAATGCCATCTCAGGTTCGGCCGCTTCCTCCGGTTCCGCCGTTTCCTCGATATCGACGAACTCGATGTCGCCCAAATCGTCGGAAGCGTCTTCTTCGAAACCGGCAACTTCGGCGTCTTCTTCAGCCGTGTCCTCAACAACGTCGGTCAGATCAAGGACATCTTCCTCTTCATCGTCATCCCCGATGTCGAGGGCGTCAAAATCGATCTGCTCGGCTTCGTCGGGTTCGGCGGATGCAGGAGGTTCAACCATCTCGGGCGCTTCTTCCGCTTCAGCAGCAGGTTCTTCGGCCGCGGCTTCGGGCTCGTCCGGTGTTTCAGTCTCGGAGTCGTCGGAAATAATGCGACGGATGGAGGCTAGGATTTCCTCCATTGTCGGTTCTTGTGCCTGTTCGGTGTTGCTCATCTGCCCGATCCGCCAGTCGGCTCAAATTCGTATCGTTATCGCGTAGCACTAAACACACAGCGCGCCAACCCGTACGAGCCCCGCGGCGCAGGCTTCCACACATTTGTGCCGCGAAGGTTAACCTGTGCCGCCGAGGCTAACCTGTATCGCGAATGTTACTCGTCAGCGTACTCTGATTCGTTGATGTCGATTCCAAAGAATTTATGCCGCACTTTCTCAAGATTGACAGTCGGATCATAGACATCGACCGGCAACATCAGCCCCTGAGCCGTCAGTCGGCCGACCGCTGCAAGCAACCGGTAGCTGGCAACGACCTCGTCACGCCGCGAACCGATCAGAAGGATCTGGGAGTCGACCAGATCCCGATTGGTGTCGAGCACATCGAGAATTGTCCTGGACCCGACCAGCGCTTCCTGCTGGATCCCACGATAGGCGAGTTCGTTGGCTTTGACCTGATCAGAGTCAGACTGAATGCTCTGACGCGCTGCGATCCACTGGTTCCATGCCGTGACCACTTCATCGCGGGCATCGCGGATGGCCTCGAAGACTTCCTGCTTGCGTTGATGGTTGATCTGCTTGGCTTCGCGAATCTCCGAACTTTCGCGTCCGGCCTGGTAGATCGGCACGGTTACCTGCCCCAGCACAGACACGGTGTCCGTGTTGTTGATGTTGCCCGACGGCTGCTCGCGGTGGCTGTATTCGGCCTGCAGGTCGGCACTGGGGAGCAGGTCGCCGATCGCCACATCAACCGCATGGGCGGAGGCCTCTTCGTTGTAACGGGCCTCGAGAACGATCGGGTTGCGGGATTGCGCCAGCTCGATGGCGCGCTCAAGAGTCTTGGGCAGCTTCTTGCGTAGCGAAGTGGGAAACCGCAGTCCTGACGCCGCCCGGCCGACGATCCGTCGATAGTCGGCCCGGCTCGCGGCAAGATCCGATTTCGACGTTGCAAGATCAGACCGGGCCTGGCTCAATCGCGCCCTGGACTGGGCAACATCGGTCTGGGTCAGTTCGCCCACATTGAAGCGCGCCTGTGTGCCCTTGAGCTGCTCTTCAAGGTTTTCAACATTCTGGCGGCGCAGGTTGACGACCGTGAGATCGCGGATCACGTTCATGTAGGCAGTAACGCCATCGAGCAGAACGGCTTGTTCGATCCGAAGCAGGGTTTGCTGCCCGGCCAGAACGAGTTTTTCCGCCTGTGCAGTGCTGTTTACCGTCTGAAATCCGCGGAACAGAGGTTGTGTGACCGTGACCGAGAAACTGTGAGGATTGCTGTCGGAGTTCGGTCCCGGCGAGGTTTCGGTCTCCTGGTAGCCACCGTCACCCGAACTGCTGATGGTCGGTCGCCAACCGGACAAGGCCTGAGACACGCCTTCATCGGTACCGCGTTGCCGGGCGCGTTCAGCCTGAAGCGTCGGATTCGTCGCGTAGGCCGAGACGAGCGCCTCATTGAGCGTTTCAGTCCGAGCATCGCTGCCCGCGAACACAAGTGCGCCCAACGCAATGCATGCAACGGAGACTGCACGACCCCAAATCACTATGCGCCCACCTCACCTTGAAGCGATGTCATCATCGCCGGTCAAATCCTAAACGCCGCTGCCGTTCGCGCAATGTTATGTACGCAAACTATGGCGAGACATTAGGTCCATTAATCTTTCGCTTACGTTAATGGACTCTTACCCTGTGCGGGTTACGAAAAACACAACATTTTCCGCACATTAGTGTCAAAGAGCCACGCGTACCACCGAGTTCTGCCCGCGTTCCGCCTTTTTGCGGGCTGGTGTGGCTAAAATACAAATGCCGGCGTGTCCGCCACAAACCCGGGCAATGGTGCCACTGTCGCGTCAAAAGCGATTCGCTCGGCGAATACATCACCATGGCGAACAAAGAGATGGGCGCGGCCCAATGCACCCTCCGATACAATGGCGACCAGCCGGCCGCCCTCTTTCAACTGCTCAAGCAGCGCCTTGGGCACCGAGGGAACCGCACCGTTCAGCACGATGGCGTCATAGGGTCCCTGTGACGGATATCCCTGGTTCAGGGGGCCGGTGACGACTGCAGCGTTGTCCACCCCTTGCGTCACCAGATTTTCGCCAGCGCATGCCGCCATGTCTTCGTCGCATTCAAGGGACACGACCGCATCCGCGAGGCGTGCCAGCACTGCGGCCGAATAACCAAGGCAGCACCCCACATCGAGAACCACATCCTGTGCCGAAATGTCGGCCAGTTGTAGTAGTCGGGCGAGAACCATGGACTGGATGAGGTATCGAGTGGCACCTTCGGACTTGCCGACGGCAATATCCTCATCCATATAGGCAATCGCCTGAACCGACTTGGGGACATAAGCCTCGCGCGGGATCTCGTCGAAAGCGTTGATCACTCTGCGGGCGGTCACGGCGTTTGGCCGGATCTGCGATTCCACCATGTTGGCGCGGGCGGTCGTGTAATCCATCATTGTCCTGCTGAGTCTCGGAATTGCCAGATAAGCCTGTGCAATATGTAGCCGATCCGCGTTCGGGCTTCACGGGAAAACTGCCGGCCGCAGACGAAAAACCTTGTTCCGGCGGCACGCCTGTCCGAGGTGCACCTTCAGACGGTCCTACGTTGCGTAACCGGTGACCGCAGCGGTTGACAGGCAACGCGGCAGTCCTTCTTAATTCGTGTGCTCCGACTTGCGGCCTGGGCTGCTGCATGTCCGCGGGCCTGCAGATCAAAGGACATTCTCAAGGAGACCCGTATGAGGCAACATTCAGGTGGACCATCGGCAGCAATGACGTCGAGAGCCGGTGGAGCAGGACTGCGAGATGGCGTCGCGAAGGTGGTTGTCGCACTTGCCCTGTTGTGCGTATCGCAGTTTTCGGCGGCGTATGGAATGTCCAACGACCAGACGTACCACCCTTTGGAGATCAAGGAGTTCAACGCGCAATTCCATGTGGATGACGGCCATGGGCCCCGTTTGGCCCGAAGCGAAACCATGCCGCGGGTGCCTCGCTTCACGCCGCGTCCGGGAGATGAGGTTTATGGCGCCTGCGGAGAATGCACCGTGTCAGGAATGCGCGGCCGCTATCTCAACGGCACATGCACGGTCTGCACGCATCGTGAATAGTCGAATTGGCGACCGGGAAAGCATCGAACAGCCGCCGGCGCATGCGAATCAGGGGCCGAATGAAGCTCAGTCGGCAATTGACGGGCCGGCAAAAAGGACATAGATCAGGGCCTTCTCCGAACGAGGCCACGTGGCGGAGTGGTGACGCAGCGGCCTGCAAAGCCGTGTACGCCGGTTCGATTCCGGCCGTGGCCTCCAATTTCCTGCAACGTTTGGAATGGATGCGGTTTCTGGCCCTGCGGCCGTGACCAGCACTCGGTCCAAACGGCCTGCAACGGCGAAAAGCACCCTACCCCTTGAGTTTCAGCGGCAACCCGGCCGCCACGAACTCGACCGTGTCTGCAACTTCTGCAATACGCCGGTTGAGGCGGCCCTGCTCGTCCCGGAAACGACGGCCAAGCGCGTTGTCGGGGGCCAGTCCCATGCCGACCTCGTTGGAAACCAGAACGACCCCGCCCTGTGCCCCGGCCAGTGCCGAAACCAGTTTTTCGGTCTCGCCTACGCAATCGCGCTCGGCATGCATGATGTTGGAGAGCCACAGGGTCAAGCAGTCGACCAGGAGAGTGCTTCCGGCACCACTGTGTCCGGTGATCGCTTCGGCAAGCTCGAGCGGCGCTTCGACAACGGTCCAGCTGGTGTCACGTTCTGCACGATGAATGGCAATCCGTTCGGCCATTTCCTGGTCAAGCGCCTCGGCGGTGGCGATGAAGGTGTGTGGCGGATCCGCAGCGAGGTGCAGGGCCCGCGCGCTTTTGCCGGAACGGGCGCCGCCAAGGATGAGCGTTACGTGAGACACGGTTCGGTCCCATCCCGGAATTGATAATCCGGCTTCATGACAGAGCGCCGGCCAGGGTGATGATGGCGGCAATCTCGGCAACCTGCTCCACCGCCCCCAGTCCGTCGCCGGTGTAGCCGCGAAGCTTGCGGATGAGTAGCGCGATCACGAAACCGCCAGCGACCACAGCGGCGACCAGGGCATAAATGCCGGCCCAGCCCGCCGAGACACAGGCAATGAACGTGCACAGAATCAGCGTGATGGCCACCTCGCCTCCCTCGACACCGTCCGCCACCTCCCGCGCCGTGCCGTCGTCGCGTGCATAAGCCGCTGTGGCGATCGTGGCCACCACCATGGTCCGGCTGATGGCGTGGGCGGCAACCAGTGCCGCAAAACCCGTCCAGGGCGAAAGCATCGCCAGCGCCGCCCAGCGCAGGCCGATTGACAGTATGAGCCCGATGGCGCCATAGGCGCCGATGCGGCTGTCGCGCATGATTTCAAGAGCGCGTTCCCTGGTGGCCCCGCCACCGAGGCCGTCGCAGGTGTCGGCCAGGCCGTCTTCATGCAGGGCGCCCGTTGTGAGGACGCCTGAGGCGATGGCCAGACCCGCGGCAACGCTGGCGCCGAAGAACGGCAGTGCGATCAGCCAGACAAGGCCGGCGATCAGGCCGACAATAAGCCCGACCACGGGAAAATGCCTGGCGGCGCGGGCAAGCTGGTCGTCCGGCGGGTCGGCCTGTGCGGGAACCGGCAGGCGGGTCAGGAACATGACCGCCGCAAGCAGCAAGGTCAGCTCGTGGCGGAGGAAGGTCACCCGTTTTTTCCCGCGACACCGGCGCCTTCAAATGTCGCCATTTCGTTGAGCATGGCGGCGGCGGCCCGCAGCAGCGGCAATGCGAGCAGCGCACCGGACCCTTCGCCAAGGCGAAGGTCGAGGTCGAGGAGAGGTTTCACTTGCAGGGCATCAAGCATCAAGCGGTGTCCGGGTTCCTCCGAGCGATGCGAGAATATCACAAACGGCTCGGCTTCGGGCCGGCCTCTCAAGGCGGTGAGCGCGGCGGCGGTCGATATGAACCCGTCGACAAGCACCACCGCGCGGCGACCGGCGGCCCCGATAACGGCGCCCGCCATGCAGGCGATTTCAAGTCCGCCATAGGCCGCCAATGCCGCAAGCGGCGGCAATGGAAGGGTGTGCCTGGCGGCGGCGCGCTCAAGCACCGACAGTTTGTGTGCAACGCCGTCGGCGTCCAGTCCCGCGCCCGGTCCGGTCAGGGCGGACAGATCCAACCCTTCGATTACATGGGCGAGCAGGGTCGCGCTGGATGTGTTGCCGATGCCCATGTCGCCCAGGGCAATCACCATGGCGCCGTCATCGGCATGCTGTGCGGCCAGGCTTGCACCAAACCGCAGAGCCGCTTCGGTCTCTTCGGCGGTCAGGGCGTCTTCGCGGGCGGCGTTTCGGGTTCCTGTGCGAATGCCGGCGGTCGTCAGGCCGGCGTGTTCCGGCAGCGGATGTGCGAGCCCGGCATCGATCACTGATATCTCCGCGCCGCAAGCGCCTGCAAAGGCGTTGGCGGCGGCGCCACCGGCAAGGAAGTTGAGCACCATCTGCGCGGTGACCTCTTGCGGCCATGCCGAAACGCCTTCTTCGACAAGGCCGTGATCGGCGGCGAACAGCAGGAGCCGGGCCGGATCCGCGGATGGGGCGTCGGTGTTCTGGGCGACCGCCATACGATGCGCCAGCGTCTCGATGCGGCCGAGCGATCCAGGCGGCTTGGTCTTCAGGTCAATGGCGGTCCTGACACGCTCGGAAAGGGCGCCATCAACTGTCGGTATGGTGATGTCTGTCAGCAAGGCTCAGGTGGTCTCCCCGCCGAGCACGGGAAGGCGTGCCACGAAATGCCCCTTGACCCCTTGCGGCCATTCACGAAACGGGACCCGGCCGCTGTCGCTTTCGGCATGAAGAACCGCATAGTCGACGATTGCCTGCGCGGAGTCCTCGTTGGGAAGGAACTCGCCGAGTACATAGGAGAGCTTCTCCTGTGCCGCCACGGCAATATTGCAGTGACGCGTGCAACCCATCAGGCAGGACTGCCGCTTCACCTCGATCGCGGCATTGCCCGCCGCGAGCCGTTCAACATGCTCACAAAGGATTTCACCGCCGGTCTTTTCGCCGAGCAACTTTTCGTCGGCCGAATATCTGCATGTGTCGCAGACGAAAATTGTGGTGGTCATGGCAATGTTCCCGGCAATAAGCAATGTGGCCGAACCACATAGCTCAATCACCGCACGCCCGCAATCAGGCTGTGGTCACGATGTGGCGGCAAGGTGGCGAAGCCATTTGACCGCATCGGCGACAACACTCACGCAGTCAACGTCCGGTGCCGGCGGGCGGTCCACCATGATGGTCGGGATTGAAAGGTCGGCGGCGGCTTCCAGCTTGGCATAGGCCGTTCCGCCCGCATTCTTGGTGACGAGATGCGTGATACGGTGCTTGCACATCAATCGGGCATCTTCCCGGCTGTCAGCGGGCGGGGCTCCGACAATCATCTCGCATTGGGCCAGTGGTGCCGCGGAGGGCGCATCCATGGTCCGCACCAGGAACCACACGTCTTGGCGATGAGAAAAAGGAACGAGGCTGTTGGCGCCCACGGTGAGGAAGGCCCGGGCGCCCGCGGGAAGTGTTTGCGCCGCGGCTTCAAGAGTTGCGACACGGATCCAGTTTGCGTCCTGGGGCGGGGTCCATGGGGCGCGTTCGACGCGCAGCAGCGGCACACTCGACCGGCGGCAGGCGGCAACGGCGTTGTTCGTCATCTGAGCCGCAAAGGGATGGGTCGCGTCTATGACCGCTTCGATCCGGTCATTGCGGAGGTAGTCGGCCAGACCGTCGGTCCCGCCAAACCCGCCAGTCCTGGTCTCCACCGGCAGCTGGGCCGGCGCGTCCGTCACCCCGGCCAGTGACGCAATGACGTGCCAGCTCTCATCGCCGGCCAGGCTGATGGCCAGTTCCCGGGCTTCCCGGGTGCCGGCCAGCAGGAGCACGCGTTTGGTCATTTGAAATGCGTCCTGGCGAGAAGCGTTCCGTCGCGGCCGATGACCAGAGTTTCAATATCGACCGACGCGCCCTGCACGGCGGCAAGGGCCGCATCGCGGGCGCCACGCGCCACGTCTTCGGCCATGGCGGTGCCGAGGATCTCATAGGCCTCGAGTGCCGTGTTGGCGCCGCGTACGGCGTTCGGGTCGGCGCCGAGACGCCCGGCAAGCTCGGCGAGCCGGCCGAAATCGACCTGACTGCGGCCGGAATGGAGATCCATTTCTCCCTGGGCGAGCTTGGTCATCTTGCCGATTCCACCCGCAATTGTGAGGCGTTGAACCGGGTTCTTGCGCAAATACTTCAGAACCCCGCCGGCGAAATCCCCCATGTCGAGATAAGCGATTTCCGGGAGGTCGTAGAGCCCCTGCACTGTGTGCTCAGAGGTCGAACCGGTTGACCCGACAACATGCGTGAGGCCCGCAGCGCGCGCCACATCGATGCCGCGGTGGATCGAGGCGATCCACGCCGAGCAGGAGAACGGACGCACGATACCGGTGGTGCCGAGGATCGACAGACCGCCTTCGATGCCAAGCCGCGGGTTCCACGTCTTCTTCGCCAGCTTCGCCCCGCCTGGAACCGAGACTTCCACCACAACATCCATGGCTTCGCCGTGCTGCAGTGCGACATCGGCCATGGCCTGTTCGATCATGAGGCGCGGCACCGGATTGATCGCCGGCTCGCCCGGAGGAATCGGGAGGCCGGGCTTGGTGATTGTGCCGACCCCCTCGCCTGCTTGAAACGTCACCCCTGCCCCGGCCGTACCGCGGCGCACCTTTGAGATGATGATCGCGCAATGGGTGACGTCGGGGTCATCGCCCGCGTCCTTTTTGATGCCGGCCGAAGCCCAACCCTCGCCCCTATCGCTGCATTCAAGAGCAAAAGACGGTGTCTGGCCCTTTGGCAATGTGATCTGAACCGGATCAAGGTGCTCTCCAGTCACCAGAGCACAAAATGCAGACTTGGCCGCCGCCGCCGCACAGGCGCCGGTCGTCCAGCCGCTGCGCAGGGGTCTGTCCGGTTTCTCACTCATGCGGCGCAGTATAGAGCCGCCTCCCCGCTTCGCAACGAATGCGCATGCCTGTATAGTACGGCACACCCGACCAGGCGCATCCGCCGCACATCCATGGCATTGAACCGGGAGAACACGCATGGCGAAGCGACGCATCACCGGATCTTTCGTGGCTCTGATCACGCCGATGAACGAAGACTATTCAATCGATATGGGCGGATTCGGGACGTTGCTCGATTTCCAGCGCGATGCCGGCAGTTCGGCGGTGCTCATCATGGGATCTTCGGGCGAGGTGTCCATGCTCTCTACCGAGGAGCGCCACCAGATCGTCGCCGAAACCATGAGGATGAAGAAGGGCGCGATGGAACACTGGTATGGCTGTACCGGCCCATCGACCGAAGCGACGATCGCCTATGTCCGCCAGGCGGCGGGTGAAGGCGCGGACGGCGCCATCATTGCCGCTCCGGCCTACATCTGCGCCTCCAATGCGGACATCGTGCGATTCTTCCTAGATGTCGCAGATGCATCGCCGATTCCCATCGGGATCTACAACAACCCACCAAGGGTCAAAACCGACCTGTCGGCCGAAGATATTCTGCAGATCGCGGCGCACCCGAATGTGCTGGTGCACAAGGAATCGACCGGCCGTGTCGGACAGGTGGGGCAGATCTGCGCCGCCGACCCGGATCTCTCCATCATGTGCTGCTGCTCGCCGAATTTGGGGCTTGTCGTGCCTACCATGAGCCTTGGCGGGCATGGCACCGCAAACATGACCGGCAACATCATCCCGCGCGAAATGGTCGAGATCTCGACCCCCTGGGATGACCCGGCCCAGGCGCTGCGATTCCGCCAGGCCTATCTGGACAATCTGGAGATGCTTCACTTCGTCTATTCGGCTGTCAATCCGGTGCCCGTCAAGTCGCTCATGGCGGCGGTCGGTCTGCCGGCAGGACCGCTCAGGAAACCCCTTTCTCACCTGTCGCCTGAACATTTGGCGCAGGGCCTCAAGGTGGCGCGGGACATGAAGCTGGACGAGCGCTACGGCTTCACCATTCCCGATGCCATGAGTGTCGCGGCGGAGTGAAATTTTCTCACGGTTTCGCGGCGCGCGGCCGCTTCCGAATGTCGCTTCCGCGCTTCGCAATCCACGTTCAGATTTGTATAGTGCCGCCATGATGACGCTGGACGACATTCTCGCCGCCGGGCCGCTCTCGACACTGGAGCCCGGATGGGTGTGGCTCACCGGTGCCGGACCGGGCGACCCCGGTCTTTTGACCCTGCGGGCGGCTGATGGGCTCCGGCAGGCCGACGTCGTCGTCTATGATGCTCTGGTGGATGAGCGCATTCTTGATCTGGTCCAGCCGGGAACACTTGTCGAGTATGCTGGAAAGCGCGGCGGCAAACCGTCGCCCAAGCAGCGTGACATTTCACTGCGGCTCATTGAGTTTGCCCATGCCGGAAAGCGGGTGCTGCGGCTCAAGGGCGGCGATCCTTTCGTCTTCGGGCGTGGCGGCGAGGAGGCCCTGGCGCTGGTCGAGGCAGGCGTACCGTTCCGCGTCATTCCAGGGGTGACCGCCGGCATCGGCGGGCTCGGATATGCCGGCATTCCGGTGACGCACCGCGATGTGAACCAGTCGGTCACCTTCCTCACCGGCCATGATCAGAGCGGCCTGACACCGTCCGCGGTGGACTGGCCGGCCGTCGCCAAGGCGTGTCCGGTTCTGGTCATGTATATGGCCATCAAGCACCTGGACGACATCGCGGGACGCCTGATCGAAGGCGGCCGCGATCCGAACGAGCCGGTGGCCGTTGTGTCGAACGCAACCCTGCCGGACATGCGTGTTCTCGAGACCACCTTGTCACGCGCGGCTGCGGAAACTGCCGATGCCGGTATCGAGCCTCCGGCGATCGTGTGTGTCGGCCGCGTCGTATTGCTCCGTCAGGCGCTCGACTGGCTGGCGCAGTCTCGCGGCGAACCCGTCCGCTCGCTCGATCCGCTTGGCGTCCGGCAGTCCGAAGAAGCTTCATGAAATCCCTGGTTGTCTCCGCGCCGGCATCTGGCGCGGGAAAGACAATGATTACCCTCGGGCTGCTGCGGGCGCTGCGCAACCGCGGGGTCGGCATTGCGTCGGCAAAGAGCGGGCCTGACTATATTGATCCGCAGTTTCACCGGGCGGCCAGCGGTAAGGACTGTGTCACTCTGGATGCCTGGGCCATGTCCGCGGCACGCCTGCGCTCTCTGGCAACGTCGTCGGCATCTGAAGTGCTTCTGATCGAAGGCGCCATGGGGCTGTTTGACGGCGCATCGAGCCCGTCTTCTGCATTCGGAGCCGGTTCGACCGCAGAAGTGGCTGCGCTTCTCGGCGCCCCGGTAATTCTTGTCCTCGATGTTGCCGCCCAGGCCCAGTCGGCGGCCGCCGTCGCCAAGGGGCTGGCCGGCTTCGACGATAATGTTGACGTCGCGGGCATTGTTCTCAACAGGATCGGTTCGCCGCGCCACGCGGACATGGTCCGCCGTGCCGTCGAAGCGGCGGGCCTGCGCGTGCTGGGTGCCGTGCCGAGATCGCCCGGCCTTGAGACCCCGTCGCGCCATCTCGGGCTCGTACAGGCGGGTGAGCGGGCCGATCTGGAGGCCTTCATCGAGCAGGCCGCCGAATTGGTCGCCGAACATGTTGATCTGGAGGGCATCCTCCAGGTTGCGGCCGAGCTGGAATGGAACGACAAAGCCGGCAGGCTGGAACCGCCAGGTCAGCGGATTGATGTCGCACGCGACCTGGCGTTTGCCTTTTCCTATCCCCACCTGCTTGACGACTGGACGGCCCAGGGCGCCGATGTTGCGTTTTTTTCGCCACTCGGCGACGAAAGCCCGAGGTCGGATGCCGATGCGGTTTACCTGCCGGGCGGCTATCCCGAGCTGCATGGCAAAGCCCTGTCCGGCAACAGCACGTTCCGGTCGGGCATGCTGGCCGCGCAACAGAGGAACGCACTGATTTACGGCGAGTGCGGCGGTTACATGGTGCTTGGAGAAGGTCTGGTCGACGCGGAGGGCACACGCCACGAAATGCTCGGGTTGCTACCGCTCGAGACGAGTTTTCAGGACCGCAAACTCCATCTCGGCTATCGCGCACTGACGTGCCTCGACGGTGCGCCATGGAGTGGCTGTCTGGCGGCTCACGAGTTCCATTATGCAAGCATTGTCCGCGAAGGTTCGGCAGACCGCTTGTTTGCCGCCGCCGACTCCATGGATCAGTCCGTCGGTGAGATCGGCCTGCGTCTCGGCCGCACCATGGGGTCCTTCGCCCATGTCATAGACCGGGCGTCCTAAACGGCCTTCCTTTTGGGACGCAGAACATGCACGTGTTGGGCGTCGTAGAGCGCTGAATCGCGAAACTCCTGTTCCGCCAGGCCACGCCCGACGAAGATCAGCGCGGTGCGGGTGATCTTGGCCTCGCGGATTTTCCTGCGGATGTCGCCGAGGGTGCCGCGCAGGAACATCTGGTCGGGCCAGCCGACCCGGTAGGCGACAACCACCGGACAGTCCTCGCCATAGAGCGGTATCAGCTCCTTCTGAATATGGCCGATATTGCGCA
>JAJFHL010000336.1 GCA_021775615.1 Hyphomicrobiales bacterium | reverse complement strand
TGTTCTTTCTGGGCGAACCCGAACAGCTCCTGAATAACCAGTTTAGAGTATACAAAAAACCTTAACAGACTCCCAAACGAGCCCGATATTCGGCGGAAAATAGGGGTTTCTGGGAGTTATAAGTTTGCCTACAAATGATATCTGAGGCAAATCGATTTGCAAGTCCGCGTGGCGTGTCGGATGGAGCAAGTCGTCACCGCAACTTTCGCGACGCATCCCCACGCCCGTCAATTCGCCGCTTGCAGACGCCGGCGCAACGACACGCCCCATCGGAGACGTGAGCGCAGCGAAGTGGCACGAGATACGAGAAGTGGCGCCCCCTAGGGGGTTCGAACCCCTGTTTCCGGCGTGAGAGGCCGGCGTCCTAGGCCACTAGACGATGGGGGCGCATGGACGTTCTATAGCTCGGCGATATGGGGATGGGCAAGCATTTCGCCAAGTGAGTGCGTTGGCGACGGCGCTGCTCAGGGATCCGCCGGCGCTTTCTCGCGCAACCTGACGCGCCCCAGCAGTTCACCACGTCTGATGTCGATGATCAGGATTTCGTCGGCGGCGCCCTTCGAAACATGCACCGCCATGCGGTTGCCATCGAGCTCGATTTGGCTGATGAGAGTGTCCGGTTCCACCTCGACATCGAGCCGCGAAAATCCATGCGTGTTGACCGCCGGATTCGCTGATGGTTTATCCTCTCCAAGTTTCATCGCCCGATATGCGATGGTGACCACGACGATCATGAAACCGACAATGAGCATGATGCCCATGACAATGACGGCAATCTTCAGGATACGCGTGCCGCGCGGAGAAAATGGTCCGTCATACTGCTCGGCCATTGCGGGGTCGCTCTGTGGTCGGTTGGGATCGTAGGTTTCCATGACGTCTGACGCCAATCATCGCAGCTTTACGGTCGATACACAGGAACTCGGCGAACGCCTCGATCGCTTGTTCTCGCTGCGCTACTCGGACCTCAGCCGCTCGCGATTCAAGGACCTCATCAAGGCAGGCAACGCCGCGGTCGACGGTGTCACCAACATGGAACCTAATTACCGGGTCCAGCCAGGAGAGACAATCGAGATTACCATCCCTGAGCCTGAGCCGGCGCTGCCGCGTGCAGAATCGATCCCGCTCGATATCATATACGAAGACGACGCGCTTATCGTCATAAATAAGCCCGCCGGGCTCGTGGTTCACCCGGCGGCCGGCAACTGGAACGGCACTCTGGTCAATGCTCTGATCGCCCATTGCGGCGACAGCCTCTCTGGCATTGGCGGGGTCAAACGCCCCGGCATCGTGCACCGTCTCGACAAGGAGACCAGCGGCGTCATGGTCGTCGCCAAGACGGACCGCGCCCACCGTGGCCTTGCCGAACAGTTCGCCGCCCACGGCGCCGACGGCAAACTGGATCGCGTCTATGTGGCGCTGGTCTGGGGCGTACTGCAACGGCGCGCCGGCGTGATCGACGCGGCGCTCGAACGCAGTTCGTCGAACCGGCAGAAGATGGCCGTGGTGCGCACGGGCGGCAGGCACGCGGTGACCCACTACCGGGAGACGGACAGGCTCCCCCGCCCGCCGGAATCACCGCTTGTCAGCCTCGTCGAGTGCCGGCTTGAAACCGGACGGACGCACCAGATCCGGGTTCACTTGGCTCATATCGGACACCCGGTTCTGGGCGACCGGACCTATGGGTCGGGTTTTGCGGCAAGCGCCTCGAAGCTGTCGCCGGAGGCGGCGCAGGCCCTGACCGCCCTCGGGCGACAGGCGCTGCACGCCACGATGCTTGGTTTCGAGCATCCGGTGACCGGGGAGAAGATGCGGTTTGAAAGCCCGGTTCCTGACGATTTTCAGACCCTGCTAACCGCCTGTATTCACCCTTGATAAACCAAAAGAAAGTTAAAGCCTTAAAATTGTCGTCATGGCGCACTATATGTGCAAAAGCTGCCCACCGGGCGGTAGGGCTTTGTACGCCCTGAATTCAAGCGGGTGATAATCAAGAATGGCTGCACGTAGCGTTCCTTCCCTGTCCGGCGATAACGGTTTGAGCCGGTATTTGCAGGAAATCCGGACCTTTCCAATGCTGGAACCGGATCAGGAATACATGCTGGCCAAACGCTGGCGCGAAGACGACGACCGCGATGCCGCCCACCAGCTGGTCACCAGCCATCTGCGTCTGGTCGCCAAGATTGCCATGGGCTATCGCGGCTACGGCCTGCCGGTTTCCGAAATCGTCTCGGAGGGCAATGTCGGCCTGATGCAGGCGGTCAAGCGTTTCGACCCGGAAAAGGGCTTCCGGCTCGCGACCTATGCCATGTGGTGGATCCGTGCCTCGATCCAGGAGTTCATTCTGCGCTCGTGGAGCCTGGTCAAGATGGGCACCACGGCGAACCAGAAAAAGCTGTTCTTCAACCTGCGCAAGGTGAAGGGCCAGATTCAGGCGTTCGAAGAGGGCGACCTGAAGCCGGAACATGTCGCGGTGATCGCCGAGCGGCTTGGCGTGCCGGAAGAGGACGTCATCTCCATGAACCGGCGTCTCGGCGGCGACACCTCGCTCAACGCACCGCTGCGCCAGGACGCCGAAGGCGAATGGCAAGACTGGCTTGTCGACGAAAGCGAGACGCAGGAGACGACGCTCGTTGCATCGGAAGAATTGTTGTCGCGCCGCGGAATGCTGGTCGAGGCCATGGAAAAACTGAACGACCGCGAACGCCGCATCTTCGAAGCCCGCCGGCTGTCTGACGATCCGTTAACGCTGGAGGAGCTGTCGCAGGAATTCGATGTCTCGCGCGAGCGCATCCGCCAGATCGAAGTCCGCGCCTTTGAAAAGGTGCAGAAGGCGGTCAAGCGGTCGGCTCAAAAGCAGGCGACGGCGCCTGCCGCCTCCTGATCCCGAAGCCTACGTATTTCCCTGCTTTCCCGCAGAGCGGCAGCCGCGCCGCTCACTTTGCCGTGAGGGTCCTTTAACCGGACCCTCCGATCGGCCTATAGTGGCGTTCGTTTCCCCATTCCCGAGAGAACAGTCATGACCCAGCTCACACCCGTATTCCCACGCCAGACCGCGCCCGCCCTCGAAGTCGCCACCACCGATGGCGGCACCTGGCGCCTTGCCGACCAGACACCTGAGAACTTTTCCCTCGTCGTGATGTATCGCGGCCTGCACTGCCCGATCTGCTCGCGTTATCTCAAAGACCTCGACAACAAGTTGGGTGACTTCGCCGAAGTCGGCGTCGAGGTGATCGCCCTGTCGAGCGATGTGGAAGAGCGCGCGGTCCAGGCCAAGGCGGACTGGCAACTCGACAACCTGACCGTCGGCTACGGCCTCGGCCTCGACAGCGCCCGCCAATGGGGCCTCTACATTTCGGCCGGCATCGGCAAGACCTCAAGCGGATTTGAGGAGCCGGCGCTGTTCTCCGAACCGGGACTGTTCCTGGTGCGGCCCGACGGCACGATCTATTTCGGCTCGGTCCAGACCATGCCCTTTGCCCGGCCCGCCTTCGCCGAAATCCTCGGCGCCACCAAGTTCGTGCTCGAGAAAGGCTATCCGGCCCGCGGCGAAATCGTCGATCACACCAGTGCCCAGGCGGCGGAATAGACGCCCACACACCTCATCAGCCGAGCGGCGTGCCGTCCTTCTTCGTGAAGACCGCGTTCTCATAGCGCCCCGGTTTGCAGAGCAGGTCGTCATCGGGATAGTGACACGCGTCGTCCATGTCGCGTGAGCCCACTTCGATGATGACGGCTATCTCGTCGCTGCGATTCTGCAGGCAATGGCCGTCGGGCTTGCCGGCGGGAAAGCCCGCGCACATGCCGGGACGCAAAGTCTGTTCGCCGTCATCGGTGACGAGCACGACCTCGCCCTTGAGCACATAGACGAACTCGTCCTCGTGGGAGTGCCAGTGGCGCAACGCCGAGCCGCCGCCCGGCGCCATTTCGGTGATGTTGACGCCGAACCTGGTGAGACCCAGCGCCTGGGTCAGGCGCCGTTTGGTGCGGCCCTGCGTTGCCTTGTCGAAGGGCGCAGGATAAGAGGTCCCGGCGAGGGATTCGATTGTACCGGGGTCGAGCGCTGGCACTTTCGGCATGTTCAAACCTCGTCATGTGAAGCCTTCACAACAGGACGGAAACGTCCGACCACCCGTAAACAGTGGTGACGATATTGAAATCGTCAACCCGGTGGGAGCCTTCACCGCCTTCGATGCCGCCCAAATGTTCATAAAAACCGCGCGCGCCGGGCGAGTCCCGCGCCACGCGCAAAGCGGCGGAACGTTTCGCGCGGGCGACCATCGCCGCGGCCATGGCCCGCATCAGGGCCCGCCCCATGCCCTGTCCCTGCACATCGGCAAGAAGATAGATGGCGAGTATCTCCGCATCGAAGTCTTTCGGCACGGCGCGAACCGGACCGCATTCGGCGAATCCGACAATGCAACCGCCGCCCTGACGGACGCAGACGAACGTATCGGACCGCCTGTGCCGGATCGAGCGCCTCCACATATGGCGCCGCGCCTCGACATCGAGACCGGCCAGCACCCGCGCCGGCATCATGCCGGCATAGGTCTCGCGCCAGCAGGCAACATGAACCTCGGCGATCGCCAAGGCGTCGGCGACAACGGCCGGCCTGATACTCAAATCGCCGGCATCCGGCATTTGACTGCTCACGGGGCCAAACCAGTCCTATAATCCAAGGCACGTCACAACCAGTATGAACAAAGGTGGCCGCATGCGCCATTCGGCGAAAAGCCATATCGGCCTGCAGCGCGACAACAACGAGGATGCCCACGCCTGCGCGCCCGAACTCGGGCTGTTCATCGTCGCCGACGGGATCGGCGGGCTCGCCCGCGGCGAGGTTGCAAGCCGCATGGCGGCGGACCAGCTCCTGGCCGGCATCATCGCCCGCTGCGACCCGACATTCGGCGCCAGTACGTCGCCCTATGGGGACATTCTGCGCGATGCCATTGCGAAGGTGCAAGAACATGTGCGCGCCGAAAACGATGACAACCGCGACAAAGTCCCCATGGGCACGACGCTCGTAGCGGTTCTGATTGCCGACGGCACAACCCACTTTGCCAATGTGGGTGACTCACGCCTCTACGCCGTCTCACGGTCAGGAGAGATCGAACAGGTGACGAAAGATCAGACCCTGGCACAGCGCAAGATTGACCGCGGCGAAGATGCGGAAGAAGCGACGCGGCTGCATGGTCACATCGTCACCAACTACATCGGCACCGCCTCGCCGTTCCTGCCGGAGATCGGCGCCCGCTCCCTTGCAGCCGGCGACACCATGCTGCTCTGCACCGATGGGCTGACCGACATGGTGCAGGATGACGTCATCGCGAAAATCGTCAACGGCCACGCCTCCGATGTGGATGCGGCGGCAAGCGAGTTGATCGAGCGTGCCAATGAACATGGTGGACGCGACAACATCACCGTCGTCGTGATCCAGCCCGACAACTGACCGCCTCTCAGCGGTCGAAATAGCGCGCCGGTGTCACTCCCAGCACCTCGCGAAACGATTGGATGAATGCGCTCGGTGCGGCATAACCGAGATCCAGCGCCACGGTGGTCACGGCCTCCCCCTCGGCCAGCCGTTCAAGCGCTGCCAGCAACCGCGCCTGCCGCCGCCACTCGCGGAAGCTCAAGCCGGTCTCCTTGTGGAACAGGCGGATCAGTGTACGCGGCGCGGCGCCCGCAAGCCGTGCCCATGCCTCCAGCGAACGGCCATCGCCGGGCGACGCCTGCAGGGCATCGGTTACCCTCTTGAGGCGGCGGTCGCGGGGCATCGGCAGACTGAGCGGGACCATGTCGGCGACTTCGATCTCCGACACCAGCAACGCGATCAGCATGTGCTTCTGGCCTTCGGTTGCCGGCCCTTCCACCAGGCGCAGGATAACCTCGCGCAGGAGGCCCGAGACGGTCCAGACCGCACACTCGACGGGCACCCGCGCCGCGCCGTCCGTGCTCAGATAGACGGTGCGCATGGACACATCGGTCACGCAGGCAATCCAGTGCACGGTGCGCGCCGGCATCCACAGCGCCCGCCCGGGCGGCACGACCCAGGCTGCCGCCTCCGTCATCACGCGCATGATGCCATGCGATGCATGGACGATCTGGTGTTCATCATGGGCGTGCGGGGCGATCACAAACCCTTTGGGGTCGTCCCGCGCCCGCACCTCAATTGTGGGAATGTTAAGCACTGGATCTGTCATTTCATCGACATTTATTGTCAAAACATCGACAGACTGCAACACTTGATTCAATTAGCTTCAGGGTCATGACCCGACCCAACAGCTTGCTTTTCCTCAATGCCGGCCATTTCCTGGATCATTTTTTCCTGCTGATCTTTCCAACGGCGGTGGTCGCCCTGCACAAGGCATGGGGCATGGATTATGGCGCCGCGCTTGCCCTCGGCACGCCGGCATTTGCCGCCTTCGCCCTCGGAACCCTGCCCGCCGGCTGGCTCGGCGACCGATGGAGCCGGACCGGCATGATGGCGGTTTTCTTCATCGGCATTGGAACCGCGAGCATCGCCTGCGGCTTCGCTAAAGGCCCGCTGACCCTTATGTTCGCTCTGGGCGGGCTCGGCCTCTTCGCGGCAATCTTCCACCCTGTCGGCCTCGCCATGGTCACCGAAGCCACCGACCGGCCGGGCCGTGCCCTGGCGGTCAACGGCGTTTGGGGCAATATGGGGCTGGCCGGTGCGGCGTTGCTCACCAGCGCGCTGACGGACCAGGTAAGCTGGCGCGCCGCCTTCATCGTGCCGGGCGCGGTCTCCGTCGCTGTCGGCTTCGCCTATCTGTGGTCCTTGCGGCGGGCAGCCAGACGTAACGCGCACGCGGCCGCGGGGGTTGCTCGGCCGATCCTCATCCAGGCTTCGCGGCCGGACCGCATTCGGGTCGTTGCCCTCATTGCGATCTCCGCCCTGCTCGGCGGCCTGATCTTCAATGGGGTGACGGTTTCGCTGCCGAAACTGTTCGAGGAACGCCTCGCCGGCGTGGTCGCCGGTCTCACCGGGATCGGCCTTGCGGCATCGGCGGTCTTCGCCCTCGCCGCGTTTGCGCAGCTCCCGGTCGGAGCTCTGCTCGACCGTTTCGGCGCCAAACCGATCCTCATGGTCGTGCTTGTCATGCAGTCGGCGCTGCTGTTCACAGTCGGCAGCATTGCCGGAACCGCATCCGCGATCATCGCCGCGCCACTGCTGCTTGCTATTTTCGGCGCCCTGCCGATCACCGGATGGCTTATGGCGCGCTACGTCCCCTCTGCCTGGCGCGCCCGTGCCTTCGCGATGGAGTATGTGCTCTCGCTGGGGGTGGGTTCGCTCGCAGTGCCGCTGATCGCGTTTTTGCATGGACGCGGAGGGTTTGCGACACTCTACCCGCTGCTGGCGCTCGCCGCCGCGGTCGTCTTCGTTGCGGCCTGCGCCCTGCCAGGTCGCGCCAGGCCCGAACCAGTGCCGATCGCAGCCGAATGAGGCCACGTTTGAAATTCACGATGAGCTTCACCTTTTACTCCGCAATGAGCCCCACTTTGGCACGCAGTGTCGAAAACTCAAAGTCCCGGCCACGGCGCGCCACGATGAACAGGAGGCTGACCGCGATCGGCACGCAGAAGGCCAGCGCAAAAGCGCCGAACAGGCTGCCGGTCGCAAGCGTCGGATCGGGAAACACCCAGCCGCCTGCCACCAGACCCGCCGCAACACTGACCACCGCGCCGGTGCCGTCATAGCGTGCGTTGTAGAGCCCGAAGAACACCGGGAACGCGAGCGCCGCACAGATCAGGTCGGCGATCAGGAACAGATAAAGCACGCTGAAGCCCTGCGCCGCGACGATGACGATGGGCACAGCGGCGGCGATAAGTATCAGACGTGCATAGCGCAGCAGCCGGTCGGCGCCGAGAGCGGGAAGCGCGCGCCCGAGATCGACCACGATCAGGCTGGAGATGGCATTGAGAATCGTATCCGCGCTCGACATGACGAGGGCCAGCCCCGCGACCATCACCACAAGCATCATCCAGACGGGCAGCGCGTCGGCCAGGATGGCGAAGACGGCGGTCGCTCCCGGCCCTTCCTTGCCCAGCGCGACAAAAGCCAGGCCGAAGAGGCCCATGGCGAGGACGGCGACGCCTGAGATCATGCCGGCGCCCATGAAGCTGCTGGCCATGGCACGGTCGTCGCGCGCGGCGAACACCCGCTGCCAGTAGCCCTGATGAAAGAGATTGGCCAGGACAACGCCGAGCACCAGCGCAAGGCCGCCTTCGACGCCGACGCTGAAGGTGACGTCGGCCAGTTGCGGTGCGCGCTCGGCAAGTCCTTGCGTGACGGCGGCCCCGCCGCCCACGGCGATCCAGCCGGCGACAAGGCCGGTGAGCAGGATTGGCAAGATGATCACGAGCTGCACCGCATCGGTGAAGATCGATGCCCGCAGGCCGCCATAGAGCGTGTAGGCGAGGGTTGCCGCCATCACGACCGCGGCGGTCGCCCAGAGCGGGATGTCGGCGATCAGCGCGACGATGCCGGCCATGGCGGTCAGTTCAGCGGTGATGAAGATACACATGTAGAAGACCATGGCGATCAGCGCGACCAGGTAGATGATGCCGCCGAAACGGTGCCAGAGAAACTCGGTCAACGAGTGCCCTTCGGGCATCACTTCGCGCATGCGCCGGCCCAGCGGAACGAAGGCAAAGCAGAAGCCGCCAGCCCCGATGGCGTAACCCAGGACAGCGGCGATACCGCCCCAGGTCGCCGCTTCCGCCGGCCCGAACAGGATCCAGGCGCCAAGGCCTGTCGCAACGATGGTGGCCGCACCGCCGGCGCTCCCAAGCGATCCGCGGGCGGTGATGTAGTCTTCCAGCGAGCCGACGTGACGGCGCGAATAGACAATGCCCGCAACGGCGAACACCGCCGCGGCGAGGACAAGAACGATGGCGACGACTGCAATGCTCATTTCAGATCTCCCTATGGCGCCGATGCACGGCACACCT
>JAJFHL010000335.1 GCA_021775615.1 Hyphomicrobiales bacterium | reverse complement strand
TCAGGTGTTACGAACACCCGCTCGTCGAGCCGCAGCTGTCGCACTTGAGACAGGTGCCGTTGCGCACCATGGTGAAGTTGCCGCATTCGCCGCAGGCCTCGCCTTCGTAGCCCTTCATGCGGGCTTCGGCGGCGAGTGCTGTGGCCGGACGGGTCACCTCGACGCTTGTCTCGGCGTAGAGCTCGACGCGCTCCTCCGCCACGGCGAGCCCGCCTTGCGTGCTCAGGGCCTCGGTGACCTGGGTCTGCATCAGGGCGACCGGACCGCCGACCGCCGGGCCCGACGGCATCACCACCACGTTGTCGGCGACACGCTGGCGCACATAGCCGGAACTCATGACGCGGGCCGCCTGGAGCGGGGCGGGAGCTTCGACCGGCTCGCCGCCGTCGGTTTCCTTGCCTTCGTTGACGCCGGAACCCATCACATCGTAGCCGATCTCGCTCGGGTCGACATGGGCAAGGTCGTGACGGGTGAGGTAGGACACTGCCAGTTCCCGGAACACGTAGTCGAGGATCGACGTGGCGTTCTTGATCGTATCGTTGCCCTGCACCAGGCCCGCCGGTTCGAAGCGGGTGAAGGTGAAGGCGTCGACATATTCCTCGAGCGGCACGCCATATTGCAGGCCGAGCGAGATGGCGATGGCAAAATTGTTCATCAGCGAGCGGAAGGCGGCGCCCTCCTTGTGCATGTCGATGAAGATCTCGCCGATCCGGCCGTCATCGTATTCGCCGGTCCTCAGATAGACCTTGTGCCCGCCGACAATGGCTTTCTGGGTGTAGCCCTTGCGCCGTTGCGGAAGCTTGTCACGCGAGGCCCGTTCACGCTGCACTTCGATGACACGTTCGGCGATCTTCGCCGCCATCGCCTCGGCCTTGAGCTGTGCCGGCTGCTCGGTTGCGACCTGTTCGAACAGTTCGTCCTGCTCATCCTCGTCGTCGGATATGAGCTGCGCGTTGAGCGGCTGCGACAGTTTGGACCCGTCGCGATAAAGCGCGTTGGCCTTCAACGCCAGCTTCCAGGACAGCATGTAGCTCTGCACGCAATCCTCGACCGTCGCATCGTTCGGCATGTTGATGGTCTTGGAGATGGCGCCCGAGATGAACGGCTGTGAAGCCGCCATCATGCGGATGTGGCTTTCGACCGAAAGATACCGTTTGCCGGTGCGCCCGCACGGGTTGGCGCAGTCGAAGACGGGCAGGTGCTCTTCCTTGAGGCCCGGAGCGCCTTCCAGTGTCATGGCGCCGCAGCAATGGATGTTGGCCGCGTCCGTGTCCTCCCGCGAGAAGCCGAGAGCCTTCAGCATGTCGAAAGACATGTCGTCGAGCTGGTCGGCTTCAAGTCCGAGCACGTTGGTGCAGAACGCATCGCCGAAGGTCCACCTGTTGAAGACGAACTTGATGTCGAAGGCGGTGGCGAGCTTGTCTTCGACGATCTGCAGCTGTTTGTCGGTGAAGCCTTTGGCTTTCAGGGTTTCGTGGTTGACGCCGGGGGCATCGGCCAGGGTGCCGTGACCGACCGCGTAATCGATGATCGTTTCGATCGACGTCTCGTCATAGCCGAGCACACGCAGGGCTTCCGGCACCGCCCGGTTGATGATCTTGAAGTAGCCGCCACCGGCCAGCTTCTTGAACTTCACCAGGGCGAAGTCGGGCTCGATGCCGGTGGTGTCGCAGTCCATCACGAGGCCGATCGTGCCGGTCGGCGCGACGACGGTCGACTGGGCGTTACGGTAGCCATATTCGGAACCGAGCTCCACCGCGTTGTCCCAAGCCAGACACGCATGCTCAATGAGCCTGCGGTCGGGGCAGTTGGCGTGGTCGAGGGGAACCGGCGCCGTGTTCAGCTTCTCATAGCCTTCCGACTGGCCATAGGCGGCGTTGCGGTGGTTGCGCATGACGCGCAGCATGTGCTCGCGGTTCTTGTCGAAACCGGGGAAGGTTCCCTGTTCGCGGGCCATTTCCGCAGAGGTCGCGTAGGCGATCCCGGTCATGATGGCGGTGATGGCGCCGCAGATCGAGCGGCCCTCGGGCGAATCGTAGGAATAGCCGGACGTCATCAGGAGCCCGCCGATATTGGCGAAGCCGAGACCGAGCGTGCGGTACTCGTAGGAGAGCTTGGCAATCTGCTTTGACGGGAACTGCGCCATCAGCACGGAGATCTCGAGAACCACGGTCCACAGCCGGGCGCAGTGCTCGAAGTTCTCGATTTCAAACCGGCCCTCGGGGCCCCTGAACTGCATCAGGTTGAGAGAGGCCAGGTTGCACGCCGTGTCGTCGAGGAACATGTATTCCGAACACGGGTTGGAGGCGCGGATCGGACCGCTCGCCGGGCAGGTGTGCCAGTCGTTGATGGTGGAGTGGAACTGGATTCCAGGATCGGCGCTGGCCCAGGCCGCGTGACCGATCTTGTCCCACAGGTCACGGGCGCTGACGGTGTCCGCCACGCCGGGCTTGGTGCGGTAGTTGAGGTCCCAGTTGCCGCCCTGTTCGACCGCTTCGAGGAATTCATCGGTAACGCGCACCGAGTTGTTCGAGTTCTGGCCCGAGACCGTCACATAGGCCTCGGAGTCCCAGTCGGTGTTGTAGATGTCGAATTCGATCTCTTCGTAACCCTGACGGGCGAACTGGATGACGCGCTGGATGTAGTTGTCCGGCACGTGGGCACGGCGCGCGGCGCGCACGGCGCGTTTCAGCGCCGGGTTCTTGTCGACCACGAAGCAGTCGTCGCCATCGGCCTTGCAATTGACGCAGGCCTTCATGACCGCGGTCAGGTTCTCCTTGCAGATCTTTGAACCGGTGACCAGGGCGGCGACCTTCTGCTCTTCCTTGACCTTCCAGTCGATGTAGGACTCGATGTCCGGATGGTCGATGTCCACCACCACCATCTTGGCGGCGCGCCGGGTTGTGCCGCCCGACTTGATGGCGCCGGCGGCCCGGTCGCCGATCTTCAGGAAGCTCATCAGGCCCGACGATTTGCCGCCGCCCGAAAGCGGCTCGTTCTCGCCGCGCAGGTTGGAGAAGTTTGAGCCGGTGCCCGAACCGTACTTGAACAGGCGCGCTTCGCGGACCCAAAGGTCCATGATGCCGTTTTCGTTGACCAGATCGTCTTCGATCGACTGGATGAAGCAGGCGTGCGGCTGGGGATGTTCGTAGGCGGTCTTGGAACGGGTCAGCTTGCCGGTCTGATAGTCCACATAGTAGTGGCCCTGGCTCGGGCCATCGATGCCATAGGCCCAGTGGATGCCGGTGTTGAACCATTGCGGACTGTTGGGGGCGGCCTTCTGGGTCGCCAGCATGTAGCACAGCTCGTCGTGGAAGGCGCGGGCGTCTTCGTCACTGTCGAAGTAGCCGCCTTTCCAGCCCCAGTATGTCCATGTGCCGGCGAGGCGGGAAAACACCTGGCGGGAATCGATTTCCGGACCATGGCGTTCGTCCTCGGGCAGTTCGGCCAGCGCGGCCTGGTCGGGAACCGAGCGCCACAACCATGAGGGAACGGTGTTTTCCTCGACCTTTTTCAGGCGTCGGGGCACACCTGCCTTGCGGAAATATTTCTGGGCGATGATGTCGCTTGCGACCTGACTCCATGACGCAGGCACCTGGATGTCTTCGAGCCGGAACACGACCGAGCCATCAGGGTTTCTGATTTCACTGGTGGTGGTTCTGAACTCAATGCCCTCGAACGGGGAGGTACCTTTTGTTGTATAACAGCGTGTGATCCGCATTTTAGTCCCTTCTGGCCTCTGGACGTGCCTATCCCGGTTCACAACGAACCCGTTTTCCTTGGCGTCGACCTCATGACTCGAGTCCGCAACCCCGGCAAACGCACTCCCTGTGACGGGGACAGCATTCCCCATCCCTGTGCACTGCTCCTGAAGACCATTCGAGGATCTTTCGCGGAGAGATACACAGAACTTCGTTTTCAATTTTGGGATCAACTTGGGCCGGTTGCTGAACTCGCGCCGGCCAGTGATCTTCACCCCACAGCGAGATCAGACTGTAGGCCCAACCGGCCGGGCGCGTCAAGAACTAGTGTGTTAATGAAAACTTACCACAAGATGTAGTGGATAGCATGTGGATAAGCGCCGCGAAACGCGCCGAATCGGGGGGAAGTTCAGGAATTCTGCGATGTCGCGCCGAGTCGCACAAGGGGCTGATCGGGCTTTTAACCGTTAACCTGTGTTAGCAGAGCGTTAACCATGACCGCGTGTTTAAGCGGCAATTAAGAAGGCCGGCCTAGGATGCCTGTCGGGAGGGGCGTCGGAGCGCCCGAAATTACGACAGAGGTGGTAGCTGTGTACCGGAATCTTGCCTTCGGGCGTGCGCTTGATTCGCTTGACGTGATGCTGATCGAAGAGAATCGGGGAATGCGCTCGATCCTGACGACGGTCATGAAGTCGAAAGGCATCACCCGCATCCGCGAACATGACAATGCAAATCACGCACTGGCGGATATGATGGAACGGGTGCCCGATGTGGTCCTCACCCAGTGGTTGCTGAGCGGCAGCGACGCAGAGACAACGATTCGCACCATGCGTACCGATGCGATGCGTCCCTTGTGTTTCGTACCGGTGATTGTGCTGTCGGTCCAGGCGTCCCGTGGCGTCGTCGCCGACGCGCTGTATGCAGGTGCGTCAACGGTGCTGCGCACGCCTGTGTCGCCCAAGATTCTGATTGAGCGCCTGCAATGGGTGACAGAGGACGGGCGCGCGTTTGCGCCCGATGGCGGCCGTTATGTGTTGCAGGATGCCGGACCCGCCTCCGATGTTCCCGGCGTCGATCCGGGCTACGGTCTGATGGATCTCGGCATGGTTACCGGAACCGGCCCGGCACGCTGACGCGCAACGGTCATGAGGCACAGGCTGTTGCGCGGCAAAACTCGCTCTGGACCTCGGTGGTGACTTGCGCCATATTCGCGGCGAAATCCGGCACCGAAAATCGTGTCGCCGCACCGCGAGAGCGAAACCGAATATGGGCTTCATTACGCAATTCTTTACCTGGTGGAACGGCCAGACCCTCGGCACCCGCCTGTTTACCTGGCGCAAGGGCGAGCGTGTCGGCGTCGACGACTACGGCAATGTCTATTACCGCGAACGCGGCGGCAAGCGCCGCTGGGTGATTTATCACGGCCTGGCGGAACCATCGATGGTGCCGCCGGAGTGGCACGGCTGGCTGCATCACACTGTTGACACGCCGCCGAATGAAGAAAGCTACAAGCCTCGTGAATGGCAACGCAAGCACCGCCCCAACATGACGGGGACGACAGCGGCCTACCGGCCTGACGGCAGCTTGCTGACACCGTCGGAGCGTCCCAAGGCGACCGGGGATTACGAGGCGTGGCGCCCTTAGTGAGTGCCCAACTCCCAACCGGTGCACGATCTGAAACACTCCAGGCTTCAAGAGAGGAACCACTCTAATGAAGGGTAACGTAGTCGAAACCGTCATCGGCGCCATCGTCATCGTCGTGGCGGTTGGGTTTTTCACGTTCGTCTACAAGACGGCGGATGTGCGTGCCGGCAGTGGCGGCTATCAGATTCTGGCAAACTTCGAGAGTATCGACGGGATCACGACCGGGTCCGATGTCCGGGTATCCGGCATCAAGGTCGGTTCCGTGGTCAGCCAAATCCTCAATGCGGAGTCCTACGAAGCGGTGGTCACGATGACCATCGCTCCAGAAGTGAAGCTGCCGTTGGACAGTTCCGCGAAGGTGACGTCGGACGGTCTCCTGGGATCCAAGTTCATCGCGCTCGAACCGGGCGGTGACGAGACCATGCTTGGTGCCGGAGACACCATCGACCACACCCAGGGCTCAATCGACATTTTCGGTCTGATCAGCAAGTTCCTGTTCTCCGACGATACGAAGTCGGAGTGAGCATGAGTGATGGCGCCGCGGCCGACCGGCAGGTCTGGTCGGCTGAAACTTATGAAAAGAACGCGCGTTTTGTGTCCGACCTCGGTGCTGCCGTGCTCGAATGGCTCTCCCCGCGGGCCGGCGAGCGCATTCTTGATGTCGGCTGCGGTGATGGCGCACTGACCCGCCGGCTGATGGACGCAGGCGCGGATGTTGTTGGCGTCGATGCCTCCGAATCATTCCTCGATGCGGCGCGCGAGGCGGGCATCGATGCCCGTGAGATGGACGGTCACGCCCTTGCATTCGACAAGGAATTCGACGCGGTGTTTTCGAATGCCGCCCTGCACTGGATGACCCGGCCGGAAGAGGTGATCTCCGGTGTGGTTCGGGCACTGAAGCCCAAAGGGCGGTTCGTCGCCGAGTTCGGAGGCCACGGCAACGTTGCGGCAATTGTAACGGCCATGCGCGCCGTCGCCAGAGCACGGGGAGGCGACGAGACAATTGCCGGACCGTGGTTCTATCCGACGCCGGATGAATATCGCGGCATGCTTGAGGCCCAGGGCTTCGACGTGAAGCGGATCGGGCTTTTCCCGCGGCCGACGCCGCTGCCAACAGGGATGCCGGGATGGCTGATGACTTTCCGTGGGCCATTTTTTGAACAATTTGGCAGTGCAACCGATGCGGCGCTGAACGACACCGTAGACCTGTTGCGTTCACAGTTGTGCGACCGATCGGGCAACTGGACCGCCGACTATGTGCGGTTGCGTGTTGAGGCGCATCTCCGCTAGGTCCGGGCACGACAGCCAAGTGCAAAGGGTTTCCAACCTGATGATGAACCAGACGCCTGGGTATCGCGTCGCATGCATGTGCGCGCTGACGGCGGCACTAACATTGTGTCTGTGTGCGTTTCCCGCATCGGCCGACCGGATAGAGAATCAGATTGCCGTCTTCGCCGGTCTCGACAAGGTGACCGCGCGAATCGAATCGTTCGAAGTGCCGCTGAACGGCACACGGATTTTCGGGGTTCTCGAAATCACCGCGCGCACCTGCTTTTCAAGCCCGCCGACCGAACCGCCGAAGACCACCGCTTTCGTGGAAGTCAGCGAGTTGCGCTCCGACGCGGCGCCGCTGAAAATATTTGCCGGTTGGATGTTTGCCGACAGCCCGGGACTGAGTGCCGTCGAGCATCCGGTTTATGACGTCTGGCTGACCAACTGCAAAACCACGGCCGAATCGCCATCTTCGGCAAACGAGTGAAAATCGCCTTCGTGCTGCAATGCATGTTCCAATAGCTGGTGATAGGCGTCGCGGCTGACCTCGATGGTGCCGAAGCGAGACAGGTGCTCGGTTACAAACTGGGTGTCGAGCAGTGTGAAACCGCCGTGGACCAGGCGGGCGACCAGGTGCACCAGTGCCACTTTGCTGGCATCGCGTTCGAGGGTGAACATGCTCTCACCGAAAAACGCCCCCCCGATCTTGACGCCGTAGAGGCCGCCGACCAGCTTGCCGTCGATCCAGGCTTCGACCGTATGGCAGAAGCCCATGCGGAAAAGTTGTGCATAAAGCGACCGGATCCGCGAGTTGATCCAGGTACTGCTTCGGCCCGGTCCACTATGCGCGCAGGCATCGATAACCTGCTCGAAGTCTTCATCCACCTTGATCTCGAAGCGTCCGGACCGGATGGTCCGCCGCAGCCGGCGCGGCACATGGAACGCATCGAAGGGCAGTATCCCGCGCTTGTCCGGATCGATCCAGTAGAGCGAATCGTCCTCTGCGCTTTCCGCCATGGGAAATATACCCGCGGCGTAGGCTTTGAGCAGGATCTGCGGCGTAATGGTGGTCATGGGACTAGGGGCCCGGTACTCTTGATTCAGGCTTCCGCCAGAAACTCTTCGAGCCAGTGAATATCATACTCGCCGTTTATGATGTCAGGCTGCGTCAGCAGGCTCTGAAACAGCGGGATCGTTGTCTCGACCCCTTCAATGACGAACTCGTCAAGGGATCGCCTCAACCGCATGAGACATTCGGTGCGGTTTTTGCCGAAGACGATCAGCTTGCCGATCAGGCTGTCGTAGTAGGGCGGAATTTTGTATCCCGCGTAGACGCCTGAATCGACGCGCACGCCCAGTCCGCCCGGCGGATGGTAGGCAATGACAAGGCCAGGAGAAGGTGTGAAAGTCTTGGGATTCTCGGCATTGATCCGGCACTCAATGGCGTGGCCGGCGAAGGAAACCTCGTCCTGTGCAAGGGTCAGGCCGGCACCGTCTGCAATACGAATCTGTTCCTGAACAAGATCGATCCCGGTGAGCATTTCGGTGATGGGATGTTCGACCTGCAGGCGGGTGTTCATCTCAATGAAGTAGAACTCACCATCCTCGAAGAGGAATTCGATGGTGCCGACGCCCGTGTATCCCAGATCGGCCATCGCCGATGCCACCACGCCACCGAGGCGTTCGCGCTCCGCGGCGTTGAGGGCGGGAGAAAGCGCCTCTTCAAGCACCTTCTGGTGGCGCCTTTGCAGCGAACAGTCGCGCTCGCCAAGGTGAATGGCGTTGCCTTTGCCGTCGGCGACGATCTGAAACTCGATGTGTCGGGGCTTGTCGAGGAACTTCTCCATGTAGATCGCGTCGTCACCGAATGCGGCCAGTGCCTCGGCACGTGCGGTCGAGAGTGCCAGGCCGAGGTCGCTCCGTGACCTGACAATCTGCATTCCACGCCCGCCGCCGCCGGCCGACGCCTTGATCAGCACCGGATAGCCGATGTCTTCGGCAACCTTCTGGGCCTCGGCCTCGTCATGGATGGCACCATCCGAACCTGGCACCACGGGAATCCCGAGCGCGGCAACGGTCTGTTTTGCCGCGATCTTGTCGCCCATCACCTTGATGTGCTCGGGCGTCGGTCCGATGAAGGCGATCTCATGCTCGCGCAGGATTTCGGCGAAACGGGCATTTTCCGACAGGAAGCCGTAACCGGGATGAACCGCTTCGGCGCCGGTGATCTCGCAGGCCGCAAGCAGACTTGGAATGTTGAGATAACTGTCGGTTGCCGACGGCGGGCCGATGCATACGCTCTCGTCGGCCAGGCGCACATGCATTGCGTCTTCGTCCGCGGTGGAGTGGACGGCCACCGTCGCAATTCCCATCTCGCGGCATGCGCGCTGCACTCTCAGCGCGATTTCGCCGCGATTTGCAATGAGGATTTTGTCAAACATCGCCGCGGGGGGACCAGTGCAGCACTATTCTATGATCATTAGCGGTTCGCCGAATTCCACTGGCGAACCATTATCTACAAAGACCGAGACGACCTTGCCGGCGCGTGGCGCAGGGATGTGGTTCATGGTCTTCATGGCTTCGACGATCAACACGGTCTGACCTTCGCTGACCTGAGTGCCCACCGGTGCAAATGCCGCGGCACCGGGCGAGGGGGCCAGATAGGCGGTACCGACCATGGGCGACTTCACGGCACCGGGGTTGCTCGCGGGGTCGGCCGGGGCGGTGGCTGCAGGCGCGGCGGTATCCGCGGCTGCGACCGTTGCGGCGCCCGGCGCGCCGGCGACAACCACCGCGCGCGCCACGCGAATGCGCAGATCGTCCTGTTCGATCTCGATCTCGGAAAGCTCGGTTTCCTTCAGCAGCGCGGCCAGATCTCGGATCAGGTCCTGATCGACTGATTTCTTGGACTTCGACATGCGTTGGACCTATCACTCGCCCTTCTTCAAGATACCGGCGACCGCGTCGATCGCCAGTTCATAACCCGCCCCGCCCAGTCCGCATATCACACCTGTGGCCGCGGGGGAAACATAGCTGTTGTGGCGAAACTGTTCGCGCGCAAAGACGTTGGACAGATGTACCTCTATGACGGGAACACCGGTTGCCTTCAGCGCATCCAGTATCGCCACCGAGGTGTGCGTGTAAGCGCCTGCATTCAGCACCAGGGCGTCTCCATCGGTGCCGGATTCCTGGATCCAGCCCACCAGTTCGCCTTCTGAGTTGGTTTGCCGGAACACCGCTTCGAAGCCCAGTGCTTCAGCCTTGCGTTCGCAGGCCTGCCTCAGATCGTCGAGCGTCAGGGCGCCGTAAATGTCGGGTTCGCGGGTGCCGAGAAGATTGAGGTTCGGCCCGTTCAGAATGAAGATCTTACCGCTCATGGGATCACCGCAAAGACACTGTCGGCCGTTAGCGTAAGTGAACGGACGATTCTTTCAAGCCCGGTTACGCGGGAACCCACCGGCGGTCTTGTTGTATGGCCCGGCGACCGACCGGGCGTCAGCACACGGCGCAGCCGCCGCCCTCACGCACTTCGGTAATCTGCGCCCGGAGGCCCTCGACCCCCAATGCGCCCGGGATCAGCGTATCGGCGATTATGAATGCGGGCGTCCCGTTGATGCCGATGGCGTTGGCAAGCTCCATGCTCTCATTAATCGTTGCGCTGACTTCCGGATCTTCCATGTCGGCTTTCAACTTGTCGACATCCAGACCGACTTCCTGAGCGATCTTGAGAACAATCGTTTCATCGACCGCACCCTGGCTCTGCATCAGGGCGAGGTGAAACTCCCAGTACTTGCCCTGCATTTTCGATGCGATCGCCGCGCGGGCCGCGTAGAGGGAACCTGGTCCCAGGATCGGAAACTCCTTGAGCACCAGTTTGAGATTATCGTCGGTGTCGACCAGGGTCATGACGTCTTCCAGCGACCGTTTGCAATAGCCGCAATTGTAGTCGAAGAACTCCACCATCGTCACATTGCCGTCGGCGTTGCCGTAGACGTAACCGCGTTCGGAACGGAACAGCACTTCTGCGTTCTCTTTGATCCGGCCGCGCGACTCTTCTTTCTGGGCGGTTTGCTGCTGCTGTTCAAGCGCCTCGAAAGCCTCGCGAAGAACGTCCGGATTGGTCACCAGATAGTCCCGGATGATCTTGTGCATCTCCTGCTTCTGCTCTTCGCTGAAGACAGGTTCGGCAGCATTTCCGGCCGCGCCGACAAAGCCGCTGGCCACGATCAAAATTGCTGCAAACAGCCAGTTTCTGCTCAAGTTCATGGTCTTTCTCCGGTTTTCCGGCGCAAGCTATTACGTCGCATGCCATATTTCCAGACTAATTCTACTTCGACGCGCGCAACTGCAGAATATCGTTGGCCTTGACCCACTGCGGCGTGCCGCGCTTGAGGCCTTTCTTCGCCCGTGCCGCCTGTTCCTTGGCAAGTTCCAGGTCGCCTTCGAGCACAGCCGCTTCGGCGGATTGAAGCTGTGCCAGCCCAATCTCTCCAAGACGTGCGTAGCCAATCGCCAGTTGCCTGTGCAGCAGGCTGGTACGACCCTCGTAACGCGACGCGATCTTGAGGTGTTCGATCGCCTTCTTGGTGTATTTGGGATCTTCGGTTCCGAGCATCGCCTGGGCCAGTAGAATGCGCAGCAGGCCGGTCTTGGGAGCGAGTTCGGTGGCCTTGCGCAGGGGCGCGATGGCCTCTCGCACGTGACCGGTCTCGAACAAGGCCTGCCCCTTAAGCTCCCAGAAGTATGGGTTCTTCGGCAACTCCTTGAGGAGTGGATCGATTTCCGCAAGTGACTTGCGGATGTCGCCACTGCGTTGATGCGCGATTGCACGCGCATAACGCGCCCTCATACTGGTGTCGGATGAGGGATACTTTCGCAGTGTTTCCACGGGCCGCAGCAAGAACCCCTCGAGTTTGCCCTTGATGAGCTCGTGCTTGAACTTGAGCTCCGGAGCATCTTCCTTCTTGAAGAACTTGCTTTGTTTAGCTAGGCGTTGGAGCAGGGCCACCCGGCTGCGCGGCATGGGATGCGATAGGACGTAAGGACTGACGTAACGCAGCGAGACGAGGGTATCGTTGGCCAGACGTTCGAACAGGGTGAGCATCCCGCGTGCCGAGTTTCCGGTACGATCAAGGTATGAGACGGCGGCCTGATCCGCGGACGCTTCCTGCGCGCGCTGGTACGCCAGGACGCTGCGGCGGACAATTTCCGGATTGCCGGTGACGATCCCCTGGCCAACCCTGGCCGCGTTGATTTCGCCCGACGCGGCGCCGCCGACAATCGCCGCGGCGCCGACAAGCATGCCGATGATTGCGGCGGTGCTCGCTTTTTCAAGCTGCCGCCGCATACGGGCGAGGTGGCCACCGGCAATATGCGCGGCCTCGTGGGCAATCACGCCCAACACCTCTCCGGGATATTCGGTCTTCAGAATCAGTCCTGTGTTGATGAAGATCCGCTGGCCGCCGACGACGAAGGCGTTGATGGAATTGTCGCCGATGAGGTGAACCTTGACCGAGGACGGGTTGAGGCCGGCCGCCTTGAAAACCGGATGGGCCATGACCCGGATCCAGGCTTCGGTCTCCGCGTCGCGGATCAGGAAAATTCTGCGCTGCTGGGCATCGGCGGTCTGGGGCAGGACCAAAGTGGCAATCAGCGCCACTGCAATCAGCATGGAGACGGCGCGTCCAAGCATGTTACGGAGCGCGGAACTGGCCGATACCGGACGGCCGCGGGAGATCTGAAAGTCATGCGATGAATTGATGCGTTTCATTCCAAACTCACTGCGTCAACGGGTGCCAGACCACTTTAAAGAATTGGCCTTAAAGAGTTGGCCTTGTGCGCCAATCAAGAGACAGATATTTAGCCGGCTAAGCGTCGTCGTCAATTGCTTGCAGGAACCATGACACGATATCAACCCGTTCAGGGAATGTCTGCCTGCAGCTTCGCTCACCCTTCGCCGCCAATTGAGGCGAGACTGCGGCATGAACGCCAAACAGTCTAGCGAATTTGCCGGCTGCGACGAAATACACAAGGCCGTGACCGGACCTGACCGTTCACGCCGGGTTCGACCAATGTGAACAGCAGGAAAAAGCGAACGACCCATGAACGCTCCCAGACCCTCCAAGCGCAGCGAAGTGGCCTCTTTCCTGGTGATGGATATGCTCCGGAAAGCCAACAAAATTGAGGCGGATGGCGGCAGCGTCGTTCACATGGAAGTGGGCCAGCCGTCGGGACCACCGCCGGAACGTGTTGCAGAGGCGGCGCGCCGGGCGCTGGCGGACGGGCACATCGGCTACACCGAGGCGCTAGGCATGCCGGCGTTGCGGGCCCGCATCGCGGCGCATTACCAAGAGGCCCATGGGCTCGATATCGACCCTGAGCGCGTCGTTGTGACCACCGGTTCGTCCGGCGGTTTCGTTCTGGCGTTCCTGGCGGCGTTCGATCACGGCGCACGGGTGGCGCTTCCGGTGCCCGGTTACCCGGCTTACGACAACATCCTCGCGGCGCTCGGCCTTGAGGTGGTGCCGATCCACACGACCGCCAGTACCCGCTGGGCACCTACAGCGGTTGATGTGAGCGCGTTGGCAGGTGAGGGCGGGCTCGACGGGCTTCTGATTGCCAGTCCGGCAAATCCGACCGGAACCATGATTGATGGGGAAACCCTCAGTCAGCTTGCCCGGGCCTGCTCGGACGCGGGCCTGTGGTTCATATCGGACGAAATCTACCACCGGCTGACATATGCCATGAAGGAGGTCTGCGCGCTGAGCGTCAACGACGACGCCATCATCGTCAACAGCTTCTCCAAGTACTACTGCATGACCGGTTGGCGAATTGGCTGGCTGGTGGTGCCCGATGTCCTGGTGCGTCCGTTGGAACGCCTTGCCCAGAACCTCTTCATCTCGGCTCCTGCGGTATCGCAATATGCCGCGATTGCCGCCTTTGATGCGGATGAAGAACTTGATCAGCGACGCGCCGTTTACGTCCGCAACAGGGAACTGCTGCTGACCGAGCTGCCGAAGATCGGCTTCACCGAGTTCACCCCGGTGGACGGCGCGTTCTACGTCTATGCAAACGTCAGCGCCTTTGCGAATGACAGCTTCGAGTTTGCCAGCAAGATGCTGTCCGAAATCGGAGTTGCGGCCACCCCCGGCGCCGACTTCGACAGCCGCAACGGCCACCGCTACATCCGGTTTTCCTTCGCCGGCACCACGGCGGAGATGGAAGAGGCCATCAACCGCCTTGGCGCCTGGTTGAAGTGAAGTGCTGTTGGAGCGGGATCAGGAACAGTGGATACCGGATTTCCGTCCGATCCCGCTCAAAAATAACAGAAACGATCTAGCGCCGCTGCCACCAACCCCTGCGTGGCGGGCCCGAAGGTTCTTCTTCGGCCGCCTCGGCCACCGGAAGATCCGACACCACCGGCTCATCCGTGTCGTCGTCGGCAACGGTCTCGTCCGCTTGAGCCAGTGCGGCCGCCGCCTGGGGCTGGCGGTCTCCGTCATCGGCATCGTGCCCGTTTCCGAATGCGCCAACCGGCTCGATGACTTCGGGGCCGTCATCCGTCACCTCCGGCGAAGCCTGATCAGCGGTAACCGCCTCGGGCTGCGCCGCGCCGGCATCTTCGCGGTCCGCCGCATCGTCTGCTGCTGCGGCTTCGATTTTGCTCTTGGCCGATCGTGCCCGTGAGCGGCGCTTCGGCTTGGCGGCAGGCTCCGCGTCCGCGGGCATATCGGTTTCGGGTTCAGAGCCGACTGCTGCCTCGTCTCCGCCGCTTTCGATATCTGTGGTGACTGCGTCCGCGTCTGCCTCAGACGTCACTGGCGTCTCACTATCGGCGGTGTCTTCCGACTGGGCGCGCGCGCCCCTCGGCTTCCTGCGCCGTCCGCCTCTGGAGCCGCGTTTGGACTTGCGCTCACGGGGGCGTTCATCAGCGTCGTCACCATCGCGCGCAACGTTCAGCTCTTCGCCGGCATCATCGGTCTCGCTGTCGTTGGCGTCATGGGTTTCATCGCCGTCGTCCGCCATTGCCGGGGCGCGTTCATCGTCACGGCGATTCTGGCGCGCTCCGCGCCGGCCGCGCTTGCGCCGCCGCTTCTTCTGCCGGCCTTCGCCATCTTCTTCCGTCTCGCCATCGGTTCCACCGACAAAGGGCGAGTCGACCTGAATGACCGCCGGGCGGCCTTCCGCGTCATCCACGCGGCCGGACGCCCGCTCAATCGAGAATTCCGAGTTAAGCAGGCTGTCGTCGGCTTCGACGAACACCGAGATGCCCGTGGCCGATTCGATCTGCAGAATGTGGTCGCGCTTTTGATTCAGGATGTAAAGCGCGACCTGTCGCGGCGCCAGAAGGACAAGGTCTTCGAGAGCATTGCGCTGCTGCAGGTAATCCTCAAGGCCCCGCAGGACCTGAAGCGACGCCGACTGTACGGACCGCACGAAGCCGCGCCCTTCGCATGTCGGGCATGGTTTTGTGCTCGATTCCAGCACGCCGGACCGCATCCGCTGCCGGGACATTTCCAGCAATCCGAAATGGCTGATGCGGCCAACCTGAATCCGGGCACGGTCGCTCTTGAGCCGGTCTTTGAGGCGTCGCTCCACCGAACGATTGTTGCGGCGTTCCTCCATGTCGATGAAATCGATCACGATCAGGCCCGCAAGATCGCGCAGGCGCATCTGGCGCGCGACCTCTTCAGCCGCTTCCATGTTGGTCTTGAGCGCGGTGTCCTCGATATTGTGTTCGCGCGTCGACTTGCCTGAGTTCACATCGACGGCCACCAGCGCTTCGGTCTGATTTATGACGATGTAACCGCCTGAAGGCAGGTTGACGTAGGGACTGAACAGAACGTCGAGCTGCGCCTCGATCGAATACTGCATGAACAGCGGCTGCGCATCCTTGTGAGCCTTGATGTTGCGCGCATGCGAAGGCATCAGCATGCGCATGAACTCCTTGGCTTCCTTGTAGCCGTCGTCACCCTCGACGATGATGGAGTCGATGTCCTTGGTGTAGAGGTCGCGAATGGCGCGTTTGATTAGGTCGCCTTCTTGATGAACTAGGCACGGCGCGATCGATTCGAGAGTCCGGTCGCGGACCTGCGACCATAGCCGGAT
>JAJFHL010000334.1 GCA_021775615.1 Hyphomicrobiales bacterium | reverse complement strand
GATTTCATCCGCACCGATGTGGGCAGCGAAGGCGACATCGCCGCGGCGGTTGCCAGAGCCACCGAACGCTTCGGCCGTCTCGACTGCATGATCAACAATGCCGGCATCGGCGGCGCCTTCGGCCCGGTCACCGATATCGAGGCGGAGGACTGGGACACCACCTTCGCGATCCTCGTGCGCGCGGTCTTCCTCGGCACCAAGCATGGCGTTCGTGTCATGAAGGCGCAAGGAGAGGGCGGCGCCATCGTCAACACCGCCTCGGTGGCGGGCCTCGCCGGTGGCATCGCGCCCCAGGCCTATTCGGCGGCCAAGGCGGCGGTGATCAGCTTCACCAGGACCACAGCGCTGGAGCTGGCGCCCGACCGCATCCGCGTCAACTCGGTCTCGCCCGGCGTCATCGACACGCCCCTGGTGCAAACCGGGACCCCGGACCCGGCCGCCGGCATGGCCGGCATCCAGCCCTGGCCGGTCGGCGGCCAGCCGGACGACATCGCCGCCGTCATCGCCTTCCTCGCCGGCGACGACGCGCACTTTATCACCGGCGAAAACATCGTTATCGACGGCGGCCTCCTCGCGGCGGGCCCCCGCCTCGGCAACGCCATAGGCGGCGACCCGGCGGCCCGCGGATTAGTGGGCATCAACCGGGGCACGACGGGGCAGGGGCATGTGGCGAAAAAGGTGGGCGGGAAGTGAGGCGGCTGCGGAACGTCGCCGGGCTTCAAGCCGTGCATGAGGCACAGGCAACGAGGTAATCCTTCATTCCATTCGTCATTCCCGCGCAGGCGGGAATCCAGAAAGCGCTATTTTTGTGAGGATTTAGCAGAAAATATGGATTCCCGCCTGCGCGGGAATGACGGGAGTTCGGGTGTTTGCGAAAACACTCCAGTTGAATCGGTTTCTGAGAGTTTGGCTCGATGAGGCGACCAGTGCTTGTGCGGTCATATTGTCCCCGAAGTGCAGCTGCACCCGGTCCTTTAGCAAAATGTTTAGCGCCGGCCGTTAGCTCTGTCGCCGGGGCAGCCCGCCATATCCGGTGGGAACGGAGAAACATTACGGACGAACGGTCATGTCAGAATCATTCTTTGAAGAACTCGGCGGGATGCCGTGTTTGCAACGGGTTCACAGGATCTTCTACGACAAGCTCCTGGCCCATCCCTGGCTCAAGGGTTTTTTCAAGGGTGTTCCGCGCTCCCATCTGGAAGGGCAGCAGAGCGATTTCATGTGCGGGGTATTCGGCGGGCCGAAAGTCTATGGCGGGCGCTCCCCCAAGGACGCCCATGTTCACCTGTTCATCACCGAAGAGGTCTTCCTCACCCGCCACGAACTCCTCAGGCAGGCGCTGACGGAAGCCGGAATTCGCACCGACCTGAAAGAGCGCTGGCTGACCTATGACATGAGGATGATCAAGGTGCTGGTCAAGAATTCCATCTCGGAATGCAAAGGACGCTACAACACCGAGCCAGTGATCGCGGTCGAGAAGCCGCACGAGCTTGTCTTGCAGGATTAGGTGTTGGGCCACTGGCAGCTCGGTGCCGGCATGCTCGTCGGCTGCTGTGCAGCAGGCCGTGAGCATGTAGCGTTAAAGGTGGACAGAGAGTGATCGGCATTCATGCCATCTAGAACCAGCATGCAGGGAGCGGCTCCACACTCACATGCATCATCAACACTGATTGGGTGGTAGTTGTCGTCGGCCGTCCTGCCAATCGGCAAATATGGCCTTCAAATAGGACTGTGGGCGTCCGCTTCTTATGACGACATCAATCAATTTCAGCCGGGGTTCAAGGGTTGCTAGAATCGAAGCCCGTTCAATTCCGAGCTCGTGTCCTAAAGCGACAACTTGTGCGGCCCGCATCGCACCGTTGGGTGTGAGCGACCACTTAATGCGCTCATCATCACTTGCGAGAGTGTCGTAGAGCAGTCGCAGTGTTGTAATTCCGTGGATTAGCGGAATCAGTTTGTCTCGTACTTGCTCAACGATCAGCTCAGCACATTTTTCCGGTGAGGTTTTCCGAACCGAGATCTCCCACAATTTCCAGGGATCGTTAATTGCAGATAGATCCAATCTCGTGCTGCAATCAGATATCGCGTCGTATCGCAAAACATCCGCCCATCTGCCAGCATAGCGCTTCATGCACAGGTAGCTGAACTCTTCAGCTGCAGGGTTTCTCAGCCCATAGCTACCACCCAGGAATTCACTGTTTTTACCGAAGGGCTCCAAAAAGAGAAAGTGTTCGACTGCAGCAGTGGACCACCGCGCCTTATACGTCCAAGATTGCACGCGTCCATATTCCAGCGTCTCCAAGCTGGTGTTAATGAGCGCCTCATCAAGCATGTTGGTAACGATCTTGCCGGTCTACACCACTGGATCGATCGGCGTTCCGGTCTTCAGATCCAGCATCTCCTCCAGAATCCGCGCGCCGGCCAGCACCCGCGCCTCGCCGCGGCAGGGACCGGCGATCTGTAGGCCGACGGGCAGCTTCTCCTTGGTGAAGCCGCAGGGCAGGGACAGGGCCGGCGAGCAGACCAGCGTGATGGCATAGGCGATGGCGAGCCATTCGACGTAATTGTCGAAGACATGGCCGTCGCACTCTTCGACGTAACGCTGCTCGACCGGGTAGGGCGAGACGATGGTTGCCGGCGAGAGCAGGAGATCGTATTCCGCGAAGAACGCGGTTGTGTTGCGGAACATCTGGTTGCGCTGCAGTTCCGCCTTCACCACCTCGTCCATGGTGAGTTCGAGACCCTTTTCGATGTTCCAGATCACCTCCGGCTTCAGGAGGTCGCGGTGCTGGGCGAGGAGTTCCGCCTTGGTCACCGCGAAGCTGCGGGCGCGCAGCACCTGGAAACAGTCATGGGCGGCGGAGAAGTCGGGCGTCGCCTCTTCGACCACCACGCCGGCCTCTTCGAAGCGCCGGGCGGCCGCCTCGCAGATGGCGGCGACTTCCGGGTCGACCGGGGTGATGCCTAAGTCGCGGCTGAAGGCGACTTTCTTCGGTCGCGGGCCGCGGCGCGCCGCGGTCAGAAATAGGGTGGCCGGGGGGGGGAGGGAGAAAGGGGGGGCCGCGTGGGC
>JAJFHL010000333.1 GCA_021775615.1 Hyphomicrobiales bacterium | reverse complement strand
CTCGGCAGAGCTTGATGCTGCCTATTGTGGAACGTTGTCGGCGGAATTCGTGCATCTGGATGATGCGGAGCCGCGCAACTGGATGGCGTCGGCCATGGAAACCGGGTTCGGTGCACCCGACGCTGGTCAGAAGGCGCGTATTCTCGATCAACTCATCGCCGCAGAAACTTTCGAGCACTTCATGCAGACCAAGCTGCCGACCATCAAACGCTATGGTCTGGAAGGTTCGGAAGCGCAGATCCCGCTATGCGAACGCCTGCTTGAATGCGCCGGCGGTTGCGGCGTCGAAGAGATCGTGCTCGGGCCGATGCATCGCGGGCGCACCACTTTCATGGCGCTCTTCATGCAAAAGCCGCTGCCGGCGATCTTTTCGGAATTCCAGGGCACGCCCTGGTATCCGGCGGATCTCGATATCGCCGGCGATGTGCCGTTTCACATGGGCTATTCGGCGGATCGCCAGGTGGACGGGCGCAACATCCACATCTCCATGGCAAGCCATCCCTCGCATGTGGAAACCGTGATCCCGGTGTCGCTCGGCAAGGCGCGGGCACGCCAGACCATGGCGGGCAAGGGGCGTGCGGCGAGGGTTCTCGGCCTCATGATGCACACCGATGCGGGCTTTGCGGGGCAGGGGGTCGTGGCGGAGAGCTTTCAACTGAGCGGCCTTCAAGGTTATTCGACCGGCGGCAGCATTCACGTGATCGCCAACAATCAGGTCGGGTTCACCACACGGCAGCAGGACGCGCGCACATCGCGCTACTGCTCGGATATGGGCAAGATTGTTCAGACGCCCGTGCTGAGGGTCAATGGCGATGATCCGGAAGCCGCCTTCCGGGCCGCCACCATTGCCTGCGCCTTCTGGCAGCGCTTCCACCGCGACATCATCATCGATCTCGTGTGCTACCGGCGCCAGGGGCATAACGAACTCGACGAGCCGCGTTACACCCAACCGAAAATGTATGCGCGGATCGACGGACTGCCGACCGTGGTGGAGCTTTATCGCGGCCGGCTTGAGGCGGAAGGCGCCGTGCCGGAAGACTGGAGCGATGAGCGCCGCGCCGTCCATTGGGCGTCATACGACGAAGCCTTCGGAGCCGCGGGCACCTACAGACCCAACAAGCCGGGGCGATTCGAACGGCACTGGACCGGGTTGCGTCATCGCGATCTGGAGACCGTCACGGCCCAACCCGCCACCGGTGTTGCGGTGTCAACGCTGAAGCGTCTGGGCGCGGCGCAGGCACGATGGCCCGAGGACCTCACTCTCAATGCCCGATTGAAAAAGCAGCTCGAGGCACGCGCCGAAACGATTGCTCTGGGAGCGCAGGTCGGCTGGGCGGCTGCGGAGTCGCTCGCCTTCGCAAGCCTTCTGGCCGAGGGCGTGCCGGTTCGCCTGACCGGGGAAGACACCCGGCGGGGCACTTTCTCGCAGCGCCACGGGGTGCTTGTGGATGAGGTGTCCGAGGCGTCTCATGTGCCGCTCAACCATGTGGCGGAAGGCCAGGCCCGCATGGAGGTTCACGACAGCCCGCTGTCGGAAGAAGCGGTCCTGGCGTTTGAATATGGCTTCAGCGTTGCCGACCCGAAAACGCTGGTGGTCTGGGAGGCTCAGTTCGGCGACTTCGCCAACGTCGCCCAGGTCTTCATCGACCAGTACATCGCGTCGGGCGAGGAAAAGTGGCTGAGGTCTTCTGGCCTTGTTCTCCTGTTGCCGCACGGGCTTGAGGGTGGTGGGCCGGAGCATTCATCCGCCAGGCTCGAGCGGTTCCTGCAACTGTGCGCCAAGGGCAACATGCATGTGGTCAACTGCACGACGCCGGCCAATCACTTTCACGCGCTCAGGCGGCAAATGCGCCGGGATTTTCGCAAGCCCCTGATCGCCATGACCCCGAAGCTCCATTTGCGGCACAAACAGACAATGTCCGCCCTGCGCGAAATGGGCCGGGGCACCCGTTTCGAGCCGGTCATCGCGGACGCCCGCAAGGATGTGGGCGCGTGCCGCGTCGTCCTGTGTTCCGGCCGTGTCTATTACGAACTCGACACGGCCCGCCGTGAGCGCGACCGGCACGACATCGCGCTGGTGCGTCTTGAAGAACTCTATCCATTCCCGGAGCAGGCTGTGCGCGAGGTATTGCAGGCGCATCCCAAAGCCGAGGTGGTTTGGTGCCAGGAAGAACCTGCGAACATGGGAGCCTGGAGTTTTGTCGCTCCACGCGTCGAAGCGCTGCTGGAAGATCTCGGGCGCAAGCGGAAAAAAGTGACATGCGTCGCACGGCCTGCAAATCCGTCGCCTGCACCGGGGTTTAAGGGGAAATATGAACGCCAGCAACGCCAACTACTCGACTCGGTCTTTGCATAGACACGTTGCTCCTCCAGTAGTTTTGTCATGTCGACCATTTGGCCCTATCCTTCCACATTGGTTGAAGGCTTGTTGATCGGAGGGGGCAGTGAATAACTCAGAATCCTCGGTATCAGATGTGAACTATGACTGGCTCTGGAAGGCCATAGCCGCAGTGCTGGTGCCTGTCGCCGTGGCGGCAACGCCCGCCATATTCGCATGGGTATCGAACGACCGAGGTGTGGATAATGTAATCGTCAAGTCTGCCTTCGACATTCTGGAAAAAGATCCGCAGGTTTTCGGAGAATCGAAGACGCGTGAATGGGCCGTTAAGGTCATCGAACGCTACTCCGGCGTAGAGTTCTCCGACGACGCGCGAACTGAACTCGAGTCAGGTCCGCTTCCGATTTCTCAAACCGCCTCCAATCCGAACTCGTGGGCACCAGAGGAGATTGAAAAATGGCAGATCGATGCGAGGAACGTCAATAATGACAAGCTCTTGAATTTGGCTATTCCTGAACTCGGTGTGACCGAGACCAAGGGTAGCGCATCAACACCGGCAATAATCAAATACAATGAATCCATTGGCAGCGGGCGAGTTCTGGATGATGAAACCCCGTGGAACAGCCAGTTTATGAACTGGGTGGTGGGGCAAGCGGGTTACGCCGGCACACAAAGCGCGAGGAGCCGATCATGGGAAAACTGGGGCAAGCCCGTGCAAGACGAAACAGGCGAGGACCTGATCGCCGGTTGTGTGGCAGTTCTTTGGAGGCTCAAGCCTGATTCTTGGGCAGGCATTGTCGGTATTTATCTGGGCGACGATTCTCAAGGCAGGATGCGTGTTCTGGCGGGCAACCTGTTCAACAAGGTCGACGTCGGCACGTTCGACAAGAAGCGCCTGATAACCTGCAGACTGTCAGAAGACTGGGAAGGCCCGGCTCAGTAGCAACTGCACGCCGTCAACTATTGTCCGCTGCGTCAATGTAAGCCAATTGCGAACGTTCGGTCCGGCGGCTAGATTGACCGTGATTGGTGACAAGAACACCACCGCTTGAGCGGTCGTCCGAACGGAAAGCGCCATGTCCATCGATACCGTCGCAGGCCACGTGCAGCCAACCCGGCTGATGCGGAACGCGTCCGCCTATCACCGCATGCTGCGGCATCGGTTTGCGGTGCCCAGGAAACTGGTCAATCCGGTTATTCGCGGCCTCAAGCATATCTGCAATCCGTCCCAGACCGGCAAGCGCACTGAGGTGGCGAAACTGGCTGGCGCGGGCGGGGAGGCGGACCGGCAGCTTTCGTCGGACGGGTATGTGCTGTTCGGCCGGGAAGCTTTCCCCGAGCTTCAGAGCGCGCTTGAGACCCATCGCGATGAACTCCTGGACCTTGTGCGGGCGGCCGAAGAGCGCGCCATGAACAAGACGGCGAACAAACAGATGCTGACGACGGTTGTCAGGAACGACGGTTTCTTCGACCTTCCGGACATCATGAAGTTTGTCGTTTCGCGTCCCCTCGTCGATCTGGCGACACGCTATTTCGGGCGCGTGCCGGTGTTGACGTCGGTTTCGTTATGGTGGTCGCCGCCCAACGATTCGATGCAGCAAAGTCAGCTGTATCATTGCGATGGTGAAGATGCGCGCCAGCTCAAGTTCTTTTTCAATGTCAGCGACGTGACGGCGGAGCAGGGGCCGTTCACGCTGTTGCCCGGCGAAATTTCAGATCGCATTCGCGCTGCCAAGGGCATCGTCGCGCGGAAGGTGACGGATGAGGAGGTTGCGGAGTTTGGCGCCCACGAAAAGAGCCTGACATTGACCGGCAAGGCCGGCGAGGGCGCATGTGTCGATACCTGCCGCTGCCTGCATTACGGGTCGCGCGGCAACAGCAAGGCGCGGGTTGTGCTCATGCTGCGGTTCAATGATCATTTGGCGCCGAATGTCGACATTCCGGACTGGCATGTGCGCGCCGGTGACTTCGCCGGCGGCCTCGACGATGTCCAGAAACTGGTGCTGGGCATTCAGACGGACTGACCGGCCCGCCACGACATGGTTCAGGCCTGTTCGTAGCGCACCAGGTCCCGGCGCTTGAGAAGCTGGCTCCAGTGGTCGCTGTAGGGGTGGACATACGAGGTTTTTCCGCTGTCGGTCACCAGATGGCGAAACTCGTTGTGCCAGTTGAATATTCCGCCTTCCAGATTGTAGACGGCGTAGGCGCCGGTTTGCCGCAAGGCGTCCTGCACCCGCTCGGCGAGCTCTGAAGACCTGACGCCGACCGAGCAGTAGAAGACCACGAGTTTGCCCTGCAGGGCACCGCCGAAACGCTCGATGAAGGCATCGGTTTCAATGTCCGGGTCGATCCGTTCAGCGCCGTCCAGGCGGCTGACCACATATTCTTCGATTTCACGTACATCAAACAGAACGACGTTGTCGCCGGCGTGTAGCAGAACTTCCAGGTTTGTCGCCTGGATGTGCTTGACGGTTGCATAATCCGCCTCAATGCGTTGATGGATCGATTGCAGGCTGAACCCGGCTTGCACGACCGGGCCTATGGACTGGGCGGAGGTGCGCGGTGGCGCGGCGCTCAGAGCAATGGCGAACGCCAGAACCGCCAGTTTCGCGACCACGAAGGACACATGCAGCACACTCCACAGGTTGTGGCCTTGTGTTTCGGTGTCCCTTGGCATGTCTGCATCCTCAAGCTGTCGTTGTGCCTGACAGACATCCATTTGGTGAGGCGCACCGGAGAACCCTGTGAGCGGTGTCACTCGCCTCCGTTTTTTAAGGTTGTGCGCCGTTTGGTCTTGCGCATGACGGTGTGGCGTACCTATATCTCTTGGAATGCCCGAGTATGGCACTCGTCCGCAAAAGCAATATAAGGCGACGAACCCAATGTTGTCGGTTCAGCAAGCGTTTGATCAAGCGGCCACCAAGTTCGACCGCTTCCGCAGTTCCCTCATTCCCGATTATCAGGAGTTCTATGGCGCCGCACTCGCGGCCTTGCCGGAGGACCGCAGGAAAGCGTACCGCATACTGGAACTGGGCGCCGGCACCGGGGCTTTTGCCGAACTCATCGGCCGCGCTTTTCCACATGCGAAAATCACCGTTTCGGATTTTGCGGAATCCATGGTCGGCCAGGCACGTGAGAAACTGGGCGGCAACAAACGCTTCGATTTCGCGTTGATCGACATGCTGATGGACCCGCTGCCGTGCGACCTCGACATTATCGTGTCGTCTATGGCGATCCATCACCTCGACCATGCGGACAAGCGGTTCGTGTTTTCCCGCATCTGCAAGGCGCTGAAGCCCGGCGGCATCTTCGTCAATGCCGACCAGATATCGAGTGGTGCTGCCGACAGGGACAGGCGTCTCTTTGACCAGTGGCTTGAAGATGTCCGGGCCACGGGCATATGCGAAAAGGAACTTGGCAGCGTGCTTGACCGCATGCGTGAGCATGACCAGAACGCCCCGCACGACCTTCAGATACGCTGGCTCAGGGCGGCTGGTTTCGCCAAGGTGCGGGTGCCCTACCAGAACTATTTCTGGGCTGTGTTCAAGGCGACCAAATAGCTCTCAAGTTCGTTTTGCCATATGATGCCCTCCGATGTTGTTCGCGCTGGGGGGTGCGAGATGATTCCCGACCGTTCGAAGCCGGACCCGATACCATTGATCCGTCCCGTCTGGGAGTACCAGGCGGAAGGTGACCTGTGCGGTGTGTACGAAGCCTATAAACGCGCCTTTCAGGTGCCCTGGGTCGGGGTCGTGTCGATGGCATTCGCACACTACCGGACCTTCTTCGACCTTTGGTGGTCGTCGTTCGAGCCGGTGGTCCGGTCAACCGCCTATGTCGAGGCATGCGAACGCCTCCTGCAGGATGTCGAAGAGATGGTGGTGGAACTGACGCCGCCGCCAATCGTTACGCGCCTGACCGATATCGGCTATTCGGAAAGGGAACTGGACGAGATCCGGCAGATGATCGAGGTGTTTTCGCACGGCAATTTTATCCAGCTGCCGGCAGTTGTTGCGGCACGGCTCCTTCTTGAAGGAGGCGCTGTCAACGGCCCGGCCGAGGTGCAGCCCTACACCGCGCGCCATGGTCCGCCGGACGAGCAGCCGTTCGTGCTGATGGAGCCGCATCATGCCTCCGCCGACACCCGCCGCATCTACCAGGACATCATGGATACGCTGGGCCTGCCCTTCGTCAATACGGACTATCGGGCGCTGTCACGCTGGCCAAGCTACTTCGAACTGGCCTGGGGAGATCTTCGCGAGGTGCTGCCGCGTCCGGGCTACGCGGCGGTTACAAGGAAAATGCATGAGGCGATGTTCGAGGCGGCGGCAGGGCTGCCGAATCCACGCGGCCTGACGGCGCTGAAGCTGCAGGAGGCCGCTGCCCGGGATGCCCGGATTTCAGAAGTCCTCGAGGTCACGAGACTGTTCAGCTACCTGCTCCCGGGACTTGTGACCAATGTTGCGTTCTTTCGGGCGCAATTTGAAGCGGCCTGATTGCAACCGGGCCGACGATCGGCTAAAAGGCCGCTCCTCCTCGACCTTAATTGAGAGCTGAGCCCCCAATGGCGTCTTATCAATACATCTATGTCATGGACCGCATGTCCAAGACCTTTTCCGGCGGCAAACAGATTTTGAGCGATATCAGACTGTCGTTCTATCCCGGCGCCAAGATAGGCGTGCTTGGCGTCAATGGCGCCGGCAAGTCGACATTGCTCAAGATCATGGCGGGCATCGATACCGATTTTCAGGGAGAGGCCTGGGCGGCCGACGGTGTCAAGGTTGGCTATCTGTCCCAGGAACCCGAGCTTGATGCATCGAAGGACGCGCGCGGCAACGTGATGGAGGGCGTTGCGGAAAAGCAGGCCCTGATGGACCGCTACAACGAACTTGCGATGAACTATTCCGACGAGACGGCCACTGAGATGGCCGAATTGCAGGATGTCATCGATGCGCAGGATCTGTGGGATCTCGACGGGCAGGTGGAACAGGCGATGGACGCGCTGCGATGCCCGCCCGACGACGCGGATGTGACCAAACTGTCCGGCGGCGAACGGCGCCGGGTGGCGCTGTGCCGGCTACTGCTGTCGCAGCCGGACATGATCCTGCTCGATGAGCCGACCAACCATCTCGATGCGGAAAGCGTGGCCTGGCTGGAGCAGTTCTTGCGCAACTACTCCGGTACTGTGGTCATGGTCACCCACGACCGCTATTTCCTCGACAATGTGACGGGCTGGATCCTCGAACTCGACCGCGGCAGCGGCATTCCCTATGAGGGCAACTATTCGGCCTGGATCGAGCAGAAGCAGAAACGCCTTGAGCAGGAGGGCCGCCAGGAAGAGGCGCGGCAGCGTACGCTTTCACGCGAGCTTGAATGGGTCAGGTCGAGCCCGCGGGCACGGCAGGCCAAGTCCAAGGCCCGCATCAAGGCCTATGACGAACTGCTGGCCGAGGCGGCCGCTGCGAACGAGGGACGGGCACAGATCACCATTCCTCCCGGCGAACGGCTTGGCTCGCTGGTCATCGAGGCGGAGGGGCTGTCGAAAGGCTATGGCGAGGAACTCCTGATCGACGATCTTTCGTTCAAACTTCCTCCCGGCGGCATTGTCGGTGTGATCGGGGCCAACGGCGCCGGCAAGACGACCCTGTTCCGGATGCTGACGGGGCAGGAGCAACCGGATCGGGGCACTCTCAAGATCGGCGATACGGTTCAGTCTGGCTATGTGGACCAGAGCCGCGATGCGCTTCGGGCGGACGCCACCGTTTGGGATGAGATCTCCGGCGGCAACGACGTGATCGCATTGGGCAAGCGCGAAGTGAACAGCCGGGCCTATGTCAGCTGGTTCAATTTCCGTGGCGGCGATCAGCAGAAGAAAGTCGGACAGCTCTCGGGCGGCGAGCGCAACCGGGTGCATCTGGCGATGATGCTGAAGTCCGGCGCCAACCTGCTGCTGCTGGATGAGCCGACCAACGATCTCGATGTCGATACGCTGCGTGCCCTGGAAGATGCCCTGGCGACATTTGCCGGCTGCGCCGTGGTCATCAGCCACGACCGCTGGTTCCTGGATCGTATCGCCACCCACATCCTGGCCTTTGAAGGCGACAGCCATGTGGAATGGTTCGAAGGCAACTACGAAGACTATGAGGCTGACCGCAAACGGCGCATGGGCGATGACGCGGAGCGTCCGCACCGCATCAAGTTCAAGCGATTCGCGCGGAACTGATTCTGTCTAGAGCGGGATCAGGAAAAGTGGACACCGGTTTTCCGTCCGATCCCGCTCCAGAATATTGGAATCGATCACGTTTTATCGACTTAGGTGATTCAACCTAAGTCGATCGTGATCTAGTATGTGTGCTTACGCAGATGCGCGAGCAGGGCCTCGACGGTTCCACCGCCGCGCTTGATCACCGACATGAATTCGCTGCGCTGCTGGATCGCCAGCCAGATGCCGTTGATGGAAACGTCAAACACCTTGAAGACGCCGTCCGTCTCGGTAACGCGCCAGTCGACCGCAAGCGAACGGCCGCTGGCGAACTTCACCTTGCTGTTGACCAGCAGTTCACGCTCCGATCGTCTGAGCGAGCCGGTGATGGCGACTTCCTCACCGCCCAGGCCGATGGCGTGGGTGGCGAAGATGCTCGAGATATAGGCAGCCACCAGCCCGTAATAGTCGATGCGGTCGCGCTCCGGCAGCCGGCGTGCGAAGCGGCCAAGGGAGAACGTGGCGATTGCCGGAATATCGGCCCTGTCGACCAGCAATGCCCGGAACTGCTCCTTCTTCTCCTCGCGAGGAGTGTCCTTGACGATGATTTCGAGCAGTTGGTTCGCCAGGGTGCCGATGAAGTCTTCAACCGGCTCGCCGGCGCGTGGAATGCCGGGCAACGCCAGCGCGCCGCCTCCGGCCAGGCATATGACCTGGACCAGACGGCGTCGCGTGAGCTTGCCTTGCATGAGCTATTCGATCGCCGGTGCGGCGGCCCCTGTCTTGGTGGCAGTCAGCCGCCGCCGCGCAGGAACTTCAGAAGCGCGCCGACATCTCCATTGTTGCGCTTGATCACGGAGACGAATTCGGTGCGCTGCTGGATCGCCAGCCATATGCCGAGGACGCGCACGTCGAAAATCTTGTAGCCGCCGCCGGCCTTGAGCAACCGCCACTGCACGTCAAGTGGCGCCTTGCCGCTGGCAAAGTGGACCTTGCTCGAAACGATGATATCCTTGGCGCTGCGGGCCTTGCTTCCGGTAATCTCGATGCGATTGCCGGCGAACTGCGGCGCATACTTGATGAAAAGACCGGCGACGAACTTCTCGATCAAGGAGAAATACGCCGAACGCTGTCCGTTCGGCAGCTTGCTCTTGTATTTGCCCAGAGAGAAGATGCCGATGGCGCTGATCGCGGCGTGCCGCGCCATCAGGGAGCGGAACTGGGAGCTCATCTGTCCCTTGGATCCGCTGGCGACGCTGAGGATGCTCTTGCCCACGGACGAAACATATTGCTCAGCTGCGGCGGAGGCGCTCGCCTCGGTGCTCGCGGCCAATGGGGTAAGGAGGATGGCGCTGACAAGTGCTGTGCCCTGCAAAAGGCGCCGGCGTGAAATGAAGTTCGGATGGGAAGATTGAGCCATGGTCAGACCTGTGGTTTCTCGCCTTCGGGGTGGGTGTTGCGGCGGCTGTCCGGAGGGTCGACTGCAAATCGGCCCGGTCAAATTTGATCAACACATATACATGACGGCATCGCGTCGCTCAAACGAACTGTGCGCCAGCCTGCATCACCATATAGTGCGTGGTTCACGGCCAAAACATGACAATTTCGATGACGCGTCAACGCTAACTAAAAAATGCGCGGCAGATACCGCGCATTTGCAACTCGTGATGTGATCAGCGGACGTCTGGAATATCCGGCAGGTCGTCCTCGATGATCGCACCGTTGTTGATTTCAGATTCGCGGTTTTGATGATAGAGGCTCTTGATGGTCACGTAATAGTCGGGCGAGCCTTCGCGGGTCGCGTCCAGCGCTTCAATCGCTTCATCGCGTGCCGATATGGTTTCGGCCATGGTGGGCGACAGCGACTCGATCAAAGAGACGTCGGCAAGAATCCATGTCCACGGATTGGCCAGGATGTCGACGGCGCGGCCGACCAGATGACGCGGCGTTGCGGGGCCAAGCAGCGGGGCAACGATGTAGGGGCCCGAAGGCACGCCGTAGACCGCGAGCGTCTGCCCAAAGTCTTCCGTATGCCGCTCCCAGCCGGCTTCCCCGGCGACATCATGCAAACCGCCGAAACCGGCGACACTGTTCAGGAAGAAACGCACGACCGTGGTTTCGGCGCGCTTCATGTCTCCCTGCAGAATGTCGTTGGCCAGCGTTACCGGTGTTGATGCGTTGGCGAGAAAGTTCGCCAGACCCTTGCGCAAAGGGCGCGGGAGAACTGTCCGGTAGACCAGTGCGACGGGCCGCAGCACAACCTGGTCGACGGCGTCATTGACCGCAAACATAACCCGGTTAACACCCTCAAACGGGTCTCTTAGGCCACTTTCCTCATAATCATCTCCAGCATCGACCTCGTCGGACCCTGCCGGCAAAATGATGATTCGGCGGTCGTCTTCGGCGTAAGCCGGTTGCGGGGCGACGACACTGGTGACAAGCACGGCGATGCACAGCGCCGCCAGCAGGCGCGACACGAAAGTCGTGGTGCTTGCAATGGCGTTCTTGTGAATCCCGGCCGTATCGATGAGACCAGCTCCCATCCTAGGATCTCTCCCCAAAACCTTCACCAGATCAAATCTGCCTGAGCTACTTTCTGTTGAGCCACTTTTTGTCGCCCAACCGTGTCGTTTACAAGGCCGGACAAACTGCACTCGATTAAAAAACTTTACCACAGTTTTCTGCCCGCAAAAGCGTTATGCCGGTATCGAGTTATTTTTCCGTTGACGCGTTGCGAAAATGACGCGCTTCGGCGGGCACAAACGCTGATATCTGGACAAATTCCGTAAATCATATAAGAATATCTTTATATGAGCAATCGTTTGAGGCCGCAGATATGTCCACGTGCCAACACTTAATCGATGTAAGGCGATTCGCTCCACGTTCAAGTTGCCGGGGTGAATTGCAATGAGCGGGCTGGAGACGTTGCTGACCGGACTGCGCGCCGCGGGCGAGCGGACACGGTTACGGCTTTTGTTTTTGTTGTCGCACGGCGAACTGAACGTAAAGGAGCTGACACAGATCCTCGGCCAGAGCCAGCCGCGCATCAGCCGCCATTTGAAATTGCTGTGTGAGGCCGGACTCCTGGAGCGGCATCGCGAGGGCAGTTGGGTTCTGTTCCGGTTGTCAGATGCCGGGGTCCCCGGAGCGCTGGCGCGGACCATTGTCGAGATGACGTCTTCGGGCAGCGCCGAAATACAACACGATCTAAGGCGGCTGGACGAGGTGCGCCGCGCGCGGGAGGCCGCCGCGTCCGACTACTTCAAGGCCAACGCGGGCGACTGGGACAAGATCCGCTCGCTTCATGTTTCTGAAGACGAAGTCGAAGCGGCAATTGTTGCGACGGTCGGTGAGGAGAGGGTCCGGACGCTGCTCGATCTCGGCACCGGAACCGGTCGGGTGCTTGAACTGCTGGCGGACCGGTTCGACCAGGGTATCGGTGTCGATATGAGCCATGCGATGCTCGCCATCGCGCGCTCCAACCTCGAACGCGGCGGTCTGACCCATTGCCAGGTGCGCCACGGGGACCTGTTCAATCTGCCTTATGACAACGCCTCGGTCGATCTGATCACCATCCATCAGGTGCTACACTATCTCAATGACCCGGAGCGGGCGCTGCAGGAGGCGGCGCGGGTGCTGGTTCCGGGCGGCCGCCTTCTGGTCGTCGACTTTGCACCGCACGAACATGAGTTTCTGCGTGAGGACCATGCGCACCGGCGACTGGGAGTGGCCGATGAGCAGATGCAGAACTGGCTGTCGAAATCAGGCCTGACCGGCTGCCGACACCAGGTGCTGCCGCCCCAGGGCGACGGCGAGGAGCCGGGAATTACGGTCTCGGTCTGGCTTGCCGAAGCGCCACAGGCCGGTCATGCAGCGGATGTGCCGCGCGGCGGTGAACACGAAAAGGTGGTTGAACAATGAGCAATCGGGAATCAGGGTCTGCGCCGGAAGCCTCCGGCGAGCCCGAGATCAAGGCGTCGTTTGAGTTCTTCCCACCGAATTCCGAAGAAATGGAACGCACGCTTTGGCGATCCGTCAAGCGTCTCGAGCCGGTCAATCCTCAGTTCGTGTCGGTGACCTATGGCGCGGGCGGCAGCACCCGCGAACGCACCCATGTCACCATCAAGCGCATCCTGGCCGAGACCGGGCTGGAGCCGGCCGCGCATCTGACGTGCGTGGCGGCGGCACGCGAGGAAGTCGACGAGGTTATCCGCGCCTATCGCGATGCCGGTGTGCGGCACATCGTTGCCCTGAGGGGTGATCCACCCGATGGCGTGGGCGGCCGATATGCGCCGCATCCCGATGGCTATGGCACAACGGCGGAGCTCGTGGCCGGCATCAAGAAGGCCGGTCCGTTCGACGTTTCGGTTTCGGCCTATCCGGAGAAACACCCCGAGTCGGCCGACTTCGAAACCGATCTGGCGGTTCTTGCCGCCAAGGTCGACGCCGGTGCGACCCGGGCGATCACGCAGTTCTTCTTCGACAATACCGCCTATTTCCGGTTCATCGACCGAGTGCGTGCCCGCGGCATCGACGTGCCGATCATCCCGGGGATCCTGCCGGTCAGCAATTTCGAAAAGATCGTCGGCTTTGCCGAGAAGTGCGGCGCCAGCATACCGGCCACGTTCGCCGAGCGATTCCAGGGGCTGGAGAACGACCCCGAAACCCGCAAGCTGGTGGCGGCGGCGGTTGCGGCGGAACAGGTTTCGGCGCTGCGCGAGCAGGGGGTGACGGAGTTTCATTTCTACACCCTCAACCGCGCCGAACTGGTCTACGCCATGTGCCGCCTGCTCGGTCTCGGCGCACCGAATGCAGAAAGGGCGGCCTGACGATATGGCGTCGAGGTGTGTTTGAGTGGGCGAGCCCCTCGACATAGAGGCTCTACGCGTCGAAACGCCGGGCTGTGCGCATAAGCTTCATTTCAACAATGCCGGCGCGGCGTTGATGCCGCAGCCGGTGATCGATGCGGTCGCGGCGCATCTCGATCTTGAGGCCCAAATCGGCGGCTATGAGGCGGCCGCCTTGCGCGCGGCGGAATGCGAGGCGGTCTATGCCTCGATCGCCCGACTGATCGGGGCCAACGCCCGCGAGATAGCCCTGCTGGAAAATGCAACCGCCGCCTGGCAACTGGCCTTCTATTCGCTGGCCTTCGCCGAGGGCGACCGCATCCTCACCAGCCGGGCCGAGTATGCGGCCAACTACGTGGCCTTTCTGCAGGTTGCCAAACGCACCGGCTGCGTGATCGATGTGATCCCGGACGATGCGCATGGCGCCACCGATCCGGCGGCGCTCGAAGCGATGATCGACGCGCGCACCCGGCTCATCGCGATCACCTGGATCCCGACCAATGGCGGGCTCGTCAACCCTGCCGCCGAGATCGGACGGGTGGCGCGGGCGCATGGCATCACCTATCTGCTCGATGCCTGTCAGGCGGTGGGCCAGCTTCCGGTGGATGTGCGTGTGCTGGGATGCGACTTTCTCACGGCAACGGGCCGAAAGTTCCTGCGCGGCCCGAGAGGCACTGGCTTTCTCTACGTGCGCCAGGAGATGCTCCAGACCATCGAACCGGTGGTGATAGATCACTTTGCCGCCCCGTGGGTGGCGCTGGACGCCTATGAATTGCGGTCCGACGCTCGGCGCTTCGAAACCTGGGAGAAGCCCTACGCGCTGACGCTGGGGCTGGGGGCCGCGGCCGACTATGCGGTGAGCCTTGGCGGCGATGCCATCCGCGCGCGCAACCTTGCATTGGCCGGCCGGCTGCGTGGTGAACTGGCGGCGATGCCGGATATCGACCTGCACGATCTGGGCGCGGAACAGTGCGCCATCGTCAGCTTTTCCCATGCCCGGATTGCCGCGCGGGATCTGGTGGACACTTTGCGGAGCCGCGGTATCAATATTTCGGCATCGTCATCCTCAAGCACCCTCCTGGATGCGACGGCGCGCAATCTGCCGGATCTGATGCGTGCATCGCCGCACTACTACAACACCGAAGATGAGATCGACACATTCATCGGGCAGTTGCGCGATTTGGCATAAGGCCACAAACATGAAGTCGCAAAAAGGGACCGCCCGCTAGGGGGTGACGGGCGGTCAATATACTCAGTGGCAATGTTGTTAGGGGAATCGGGGGAGCAAAAAACTTCAGCTCACCGAACGATGACCTGAAACCAGATCAATTTGCACTTGCTTCGGCCAGGAAGTCAGCTTTCACAAACCGATCTGCCGCGTTTTTGTTTCCCTTTTCCTGCCAGCAGGATACAGCAAACGAGGAAGAATGAGTAGAAAAAACGATGCTGCGATGCAGCAAATCCTTGCATTGCAGCATAAGTGGTAGAGTTGGCGTGCAAGCAAACTGTCTGTTCCATTTGTTTGTAAGCAAATCATGCTCTTGGCCGGAACTGGTGTTGTTCCGTTGTCGGTGTCGATTGGGGCAGAACAAATCACCCGTATCTTGACGGCAACTTGGTGCGTACAAACTCCTGTGGAACTCGCGTTAGGTCACATGCGCATCCCGCACACGGGCGACGGCCGGTCGTGTCAGAACGTGTTCACACAGGCGGGCAATGTTCGGATGGCGATCAAGCATCCCACTTCGGTCGCGGCTCCAGTCCGGGAACATGCCGCAATAAATGTCAACGGCGGAGAACCGATCGCCGAGCAGGTAGGGGCCGGGTTGCAGGGCGTCTTCGATAATCTTCCAGTCGGTTTCGAGGCTTTCTTCGGCGGCGGCCCGAATGGCTGGAACACCGTCGGCCGCGGTGGTGTATTTTCCGGCGTGATAGATGTGGCGGAAAGACTGGTAGAGCTTTGCGGACAGGAAAATCATCCAGCGAAGATAGACCGCGCGCATCGGATCGGATGGGGCAGGGGCGAGGCCGAGATCGGGTTTGAGGTCGCCGAGATAGATCATGATGGCGGCGGATTCCGGGATGGCCGTCCCATCGGGCAGCACCAGCACCGGGACCTGCCCGAGAGGATTGAGGGCGCGGAACTCCTCCGGCGTATCGGCGCCGTTACCCTGCTTCACGTTCACCAGCTCATACGGCTCGCTCATCTCCTCCAGAAGCGCTTCCACCGCGAAGGAGGCGGTGCCCGCCCGCCCGAAAAGTTTGAACATGGCCGAGTGCTCCCTTGTGTTCGCCGCCGACAGTGGACCGCGATGACCGCCCTTTGCCCAGATAAAATTTGCTGCCGTGGCCGGGACGTTGTGAGAAATCCCGAACCGAAGCTGCGAATGTGAAGAAAATCACAGAGCCCGGCACGGGGCAACTCTAGGCTGGTCCCGCTGAACTATGCATGGAGGCTGGAAATGAGAATTCCGAAGACCGTTTACTCCCTGTGTGTTGTCCTGCCGATCATGGCATCGGCGTCAACTGGTGTGGCCGCGTCCGACGAATGCCGGGTTTTTGATCCCTATGACTCCGGGGTCAATGTTCGCGCGACGCCGAACGGGCGCAAGATCAACCGGCTACGCAACGGCCGGATCGTATACGCGGAAGATTATGACAATGACACCCAGGGACGGCCCTGGGCCTATGTCAGCGGCAACTACAACGGCGCCTGGCGCAACTGGGGCTGGATGTACTACGACCTGTTGCGTTGCAGCTGAGCGGATCTCGGCTGACGCAGCCGGGCAGATTATGCATTCAGGCCGTGCGCCGTCTCCCGGATAAAGGACCAGGCGGCCTCCACGTGGTGTTTCGTGGTTGTCGTCTGACCAATCTGGAACCGAATTGCGAATTTGCCTCTCACCCGGTTCTGGGTGAGATAAAGCAGCCCCGAATCGTTCAGGGTTTCGATCAAGCGCAGGTTCAGGGCGTCGAGTGCCGCTTCGTCTTCGATGCCTGCCGGATGATAACGGAAGCTGAAGAGCGACAGCCGCAGTGGCGACAGGATGTCGAAATCCGCTTCGCCCGAAACCTGCTCGAACAATTCTTCCGCAAGGGCGATGTGGTTGCGAATCAGGGACCGTAATCCTTCCACGCCATAGCTGCGGATGACGAACCAGAGCTTAAGTGCACGGAAGCGGCGGCCGAGAGGCACGCTCCAGTTCTGGTAGTCGATCACGTGACCGGTTTCACGCGAGCGCAGATATTCCGGCACCAGCGACAAGGTGCGTTCAAGGGCGTCCGGGTCGGCGACGAAATAGGCCGTGCAGTCGAAATTGGTCATCAGCCATTTGTGCGGGTTGAAGACGAAACTGTCGGCGTGTTCAAGGCCGTCGACCAGGTGGCGGCACTCCGGCAGGATGAGTGCGCTTCCGGCCCAGGCGGCATCGACATGGAACCAGATGTTGTGCCGGCGGCAGATCTCGCCGATCGGAACCAGCGGATCCATAGCCCCGGTGCCGGTGCCGCCGATGCAGGCGGTGACGCAGGCCGGGGTGAAGCCCGCCGCGATGTCGGCTTCAATGGCGGCGGCGAGCTCGGCGGGCTGCATTGCGAACTCTCTGTCGGCAGGGATTTTGCGCAGGTTTTCAGCACCATAGCCCGCAACCTTCATGGTCTTTTCGATCGACGAATGAGCCTCTTCGGAAACGTAGACGGTGAGTTTGCGCCCCTGCGCCCCGAGCGCCGCAAGGCCTTCGTTGTTGGCGCGCCAGCCGGTGGCCCGTTCGCGCGCGGTGAGGAGCGCCACGAGAGTGGCGGATGTCGCGCTGTCCTGGATGACGCCCTGGAAGTGCTGCGGCAGGTCCAGCATGCCGCGCAGCCATTCCATCATGCGGGTCTCAACCTCGGTGCCCGCAGGGGACGTCTGCCACAGCATGCATTGCGCGGCGAGGGTGGCCGTGAGCATTTCCGCCAGCACTGACGGCGGGCTCGAATTGGCCGGGAAATAGGCGAAGAACGAGGGATGCTGCCAGTTGGTGACGCCGGGAAGGATGTCGCGTTCGAAATCGGCGAAGATATCCGCCATCGCTTCGGCCTTTTCGGGCGCGGTTGCCGGCAGCTTGGCGGCGATCTCGCCGGGCGCCGTCTGGGCGCGCACCGGGCGCTCCTCGATGCCGGCCATGTAATCGGCCATCCAGTCCACCAGTTCATGGGCGTGGGTGCGAAATTCTTCCGGGGTCATGGTTTGTGTCCCTCTCAATGCGGCTGCGAGGTCTAGCATGGCCGGAAACGGATGTGCAGTGACGACGTACCATGCTGCCGCTAAGGTCAGCGGCCGTAGCAACACCAAGCAGGGGAAGATGTCCATGAGCGAACGCACCGGAGGTTGCCAATGCGGCGCCACGCGCTATCAGGTGACCGGAGAGCCGAAGCAGGTTCTGGCCTGCCATTGTACCGATTGCCAGAAGCAGTCCGGCAGCGCCTTCGGGCTGGTCATGGTTGTTGACGAAGAAGCGTTCCAGCTGACCAAAGGGTCCGTTAGAAGCTTCGTTTCCACATCCGACGCGGGCCGCGAGAAGACCGGCGCGTTCTGCCCGGAATGCGGATCGCGGATCTACCACTTGATCGCCTGGCGGCCTGGCATGCTGTCGGTCCGTGCCGGGACGCTGGACGACACCGCCTGGCTCCAGCCGACGGTGCATCTGTGGACCAGTTCCAAGCAGCCCTGGGTCATTGTTCCCGATGATGTGACCGCCTACGAGACGCAGCCCGGCTGACGGTCCTAGTGGGTCTTGATGGCGACCACGCCCGCGACAATCATCGCCGCCCCGGCGATGCGCCAGAGGTTGATGGATTGTTGGGCCGTGCCGAATGCGCCAAAGTGATCGAGCAGCAGCGCCATGAGCAACTGGCCGGCGACGATCAGAACCGTGGTCAGCCCGACGCCCAGCTTCGGCGTGACAATCACAATGGACAGGACGTAGGCCGCTGCAATCAGCCCGCCGAGCCATATGGTCTTCGGACCTTCGATCAGTCCCGCGAGGCTTGGCAGCTGCGGGCGCATTGCGGCCGCCACCGCCAGAAAGGCCGCAGTGCCGATCAGGAACACGATCAGACCGGCGGTGACCGGATGTTTGGTGACGCCGCCGAGCTGAGCATTGAAGGCAACCTGCACCGGGATCAGTGCGCCGATGATGAGTGCGCCGGCCATGAAGAGAGATGATGCGTTCATGCTGCCGCCTCCTTGACGCGGATGGGTGCCACTGAAGAATATTCGGTGATTTGAGAATGACACGCCCGTATGACGCTTACTCGCTTCGCCACCCCCGCGAAAGCAGGAATCCGGTTTCGCCTGTAACAATCTGAATCTACGCACTTTTCCAGGTTTCTGTTTTCGTCGGAATGAGGCAGGAGAGTGCCGTTCACGCGCTAAAATGTTGTGTGGTAATTTGGTCACACTGTTGCGCGGATGCGCCTCCAGAACGTGATCCGCCTTTTTCCCGCCACATTTGGAGCTATAACGCGCCGCCCCGGATCGAACGCCGATCCGAGCCCAAACGATCCGGAGTTCTGCAGACTCCACTGGCATGGCCCCCGCTGGGGCGTTCATGTGCCTGGGCCGGAAAGGGACGATCCGTGTGGCGGTTAGCTCACTGACAGAGCACCGGCCTTAGGGCCGGAGGCAATGGGTTTGATTCCCGTACCGTCGACCAAGCGAAGTAGCTCAGAGGTAGAGCGACAGACTCGAAATCTGTTGGACGGAGGTTCGATTCCTCCCTTCACTCCTAGTGACCTTCCACGTCACACCAGGACGATACCCTGGAACAGGCATTTAACCTGTCCGATTTGGGCTCTTCGGAGTGTGCCTGGCGGCACGGCGGATCTGAGGTATCGCCTTCGGGCGAGCCCCGTTGATGCCGTGTTGCCGCGGAGAAGGTGCTTTGCGCGCCGGGTTTTCAGGTCTCGCCGGCACCGGCCCAGGTTTGCCATGAGAAGCCGTGCAAGCGGCCCGTTCGCGGGTGGTGCGCACGGGTGACCATCGAACCCCGGCCGGAGGTCTGCGGTTCCGGTTTCCGGTGCCCGCATCTGAACCGTTCAAGCCGCTCCGAAGAGCTTCTGAGTTGAAAACGTGAAACCGAAAGAAGGAAAGACAACCGACATGCGTTAGCGCTGACGATTGACGAAAGGAGATAAGAAAATGACTGAGATCACAAAGCGTTTCATGGACACCGTTGTGACCGTATCGGAGAACGAGCGCGTGCTCGTCCTGAAAAACGGCCGGTTCATGGATATTCTCCGCCCGGGACGCCATAAGGTGGCCGGTCGGTCGTCGAGAGTGGAGATCTGCACGTTCTCACTGTTGCGGCCGGAATTCGTCAGCGAGTATGTCGATACACTCATCAAGGAGCGTCCCGACCTTGCACAGGAGCACCTGACCGAGGTGCGCACCAGCGATGCCGAGGTTGCCGTCATCTTCCGTGACGGCCGGCTCTACGCGATCCAGGGTCCAGACGGCCGTTCGGTCTTCCTGACCGATGCCGGTCCGTTCGAAGTCGAGCGGTTCGACGTGTCGGAGACCCTTGAAGTGCCGAAGGCGCTTGGCCGCCGGCTTGGCCGCCTGGCAACGTCCGAGCACGTCAAGCGGTTCAACGTGGCCGATACCCAAAAGGGTCTCTTCTACGTTGACGGCGTGCTCGAGCGGGTGCTCGATCCGGGTGCCTACGCGTTCTTCGATGTGGGCCGTGCGGTCAACGTGCGCACCGTCGATGTGCGGCGCCAGGCGATGGAGGTCGGCGGTCAGGAGATGCTGACCAAGGACCGGGTCACGATCCGCGTCAACCTGTCGGCCGAGTACCGGGTCACCGATCCGGTCAAGGCGGTGGCGGCGGTGACGGACTTCGAAGAGGCGCTCTACCGTGCGCTTCAGTTCGCCTTCCGCAAGTCGCTCGGCACCAAGACGCTTGACGAGATCCTTGGCAACAAGGTTTCCGTCGACGCCGAGGCGGCCGACGCGGTGCGGGCCGAGATGGCCGGGATCGGCATCGAAGTCGGTGAGATCGCGCTTAAAGACGTGATCCTGCCGGGCGAGATGCGCGACATCCTGAACCAGGTGGTGTCGGCGGAGAAGGAGGCGCAAGCCAACAACATCCGCCGTCGCGAGGAGACCGCGGCAACGCGTTCGCTGCTCAACACCGCCAAGGTGATGCAGGACAACCCGATCATGCTGCGCCTCAAGGAACTCGAGGCGCTGGAGACCATCTCCGAGCGTGTCGGTTACCTGACGGTGCATAACGGCACCCAGGGCCTGCTTGAGGATCTCGTGAAACTGCGCGAGACCCCGGCGAAATAAGGAAGCCGCGCCCCTACAGGGCGCGGCTTTTCGCTGTATTTCGTGTATTTTTTCGCTCACGGCTAATCCGCGCTCATTTTTCGACGTTCAAGCGCCACTGAGGCTGCGCTCGACTTTGCTCGCTGATCGTCGCTTTGCTCCTCCGGTGTTCCTCGCGGTGTCCATGCATGGCGCTGCTTTTTTCCTCGTCACCCCTTCCGACCGAAGGGAGGCAAGCGCGACCGCGCGCCGCCCGGCCAGGGCGCCCTCGCGGAGGCCCGCGCGTGAGCGCGGATTAGCCGTGAGCGATTTAGATGGGCGTGCCCTTCTTAAGCAATTTGTCGATCAGGTCGCGGCGGATGATCTCGTTGGAGTCGCCGCCGCCATAGGTAAGGAGACCGGACGTGAAGGTGGTGCCGTAGGTGGCCGCCAGGTTCACCGTCTGGCCGATGCCGGCGATGAACTGCTTGTCGTGCAGGGTGCGCAACGGATGAATGTAGGCTGACCACAAGACATCCTTGGCGATGGCGTAGCGCGAATCGAGCGCGGAATCGAAATTGGCCTGCAGGACCCTGGTGACCTCTTCCGGCGTCATGTCGGTGGCCGAGCGCACGGGCACCAGGATGCGCATGCGGTTGTTGGTCTTGTCGGTCACGACAAAGACCGGCTTTTCCTCGATGGTGAAGCGCCAGACGCCTTCCCTCAAGGTTTCGACTTCCGGATCAAGCAGGGCGATGATCTCTCCCATGCGGTCGAGGGTCATGGAGCCTTCGTCGTTTTCCGACGGCGCCGCCTCGGGCGGGTTTGCGTCCGGTGCCGGGTCGTCGGACTGCGCCTGCGGCGACAAGATGGTGCTCAGGATCAGCGCCGAGGCCGTGACGGCGGCTGCGGCAAACAAAACCAGATTTCTCTTCATAATGATGTGCTCCCGGCTTGAGGCCTCGGGTGTCCACGGTACTGTGTGTAGAGGCAGTTTAGGCGAGCAGGCCTTAGGCCACCAACTGACAGTTCCGTGATGCTCCAATTCCAACTTCACATTTCATGGAACTTGGCGCACATAAAGGCGAGGGGCGGCGTTGTAAAAGGGGAGTGCGGGTGAGAATGCTTGAGATTCGAAAGCTCGTCGATTTTCGCGAAGAGATCCTGATTGAGGGCGGCAAGGCGGCCGACCCTTCCTGGACCATGTGCGCGGTCGCCGCCGTTGTCCGCAACCCGTGGGCCGGCGAAGGGTTCGTTGAGGACCTGCGAGCCAAGATCCTCGCCTATGCGCCGGGTCTGGGCGATGTCATGGTACCGCGGCTGCTTGACCTTGCCGGCGGCGCCGATGCCATCGAAGGCTATGGGAAGGCGGCGGTCGTCGGCGTCAATGGCGAGGTCGAACACGCATCCGGCATGATCCACACGCTGCGCTTCGGCAACAAATACCGCGAGGCGGTCGGCGGCACCACGTTCCTCGCCTTCACCAACAAGCGCGCCGGGCCGGGTACCGCCATTTCCATCCCCATGATGCACAAGCACGACGAGGGTTTCCGGTCGCATTACCTCACCCTGGAGTTTCATATTGTGGATGCGCCGGCGGCGGACGAAATCGTCATCGCGCTAGGCGCAGCCCTGTCGGGCCGCCCGCATCACCGCATCGGGAACCGCTATATGGATATGGAGGACATGGGGGTCGATCAAACCGGCGAAAGCGTGAAGAAATAGCGCGTCCGTAGTCGGTTGGAAAGTGATTCACGTTTTGGTAACCATAAGGGCCTGAGAATTTCGAAAGCCAATCACGAAATCCCCATATTTCGCCCGTACCGCAATGATATTACAAAGTGAACCTCACGGGAGAGGGGTGCATTTTGAAGGAGCAGACATGCAAAAGATGACTATTCGCGCCATCAGAAGCGTCGTTGGCGCCGCGGTTGTTGTGGCCGCTTCCGCCGCTGTCGTTGGCGGCACGTCCACATCGGCTCAGGCCAATGAGCGTTACTGCGACGAACAGGCCCAGGAATATGCCTCGTACCACACGCGGCGCGGTGGCGGCACGGTCGGCGGCGCGCTGGTCGGCGGTTCGGTCGGCGCCATCATCGGCAAGGTGGTCGGCGGCAACACCGGTGCGGGCGTTGGCGCGCTTGTCGGTGGCAGCACCGGCGCCATTGTCGGCACGGATCGTGAGAACCGCCGCTACGAAGCGCTCTACAACAAGGCCTATACCGATTGCATGCAGGAAGTGTCCTACCGTCAGGACCGTCCGCGCCCGCAGCGTGTGCAGGCCGGCGCCTATGAGCCCTGGACCGATGAATGGTACGATTACTGTGCGGCCAAGTACCGTTCGTTCAATCCGCAGACCGGCGAGTTTCTGAGCTATTCCGGCGAATACAAGATGTGCCGTTAGGGCGCGTCTCGCCTGACCGGTCGTTTCTGCGTCATTCCCGCGTAAGCGGGAATCCAGAAGCGTCATAGCAAAGCGCTGGTTGTAGCCCTGGATGCCCGCTTTCGCGGGCATGACGAGGTGGTGAGCGCGGTTCTCTAGACCGCACCATACCCGCCGCCTGACGGCGACTTGATGATGATCGCCTCGCCGGCGTCGATCTCTGTCTGGTCACAGCCTTCAAGCTTTTCGATCTCGCCACCGAGGCGGCGCACCGAATTCTCGCCGCACTCGCCGGGCGCGCCGCCATCAAGGCCAAAGGGCGGCACGCGGCGGTGGCCCGACAAGAGCGAGCAGTCCATCTTTTCCAGAAAGCGGATGGTGCGCAGGGTGCCGTCACCGCCCTTGAACTTGCCGGCGCCGCCGGAGCCGCGGCGCACGATGAAGCTTTCGAGCACCACCGGATAGCGCCATTCCAGGATCTCCGGGTCGGTGAGGCGGGTGTTGGTCATGTGGGTATGGACGGCGCTGGTGCCGTCGTGATCGGGCCCGGCGCCAGAGCCGCCGCAGATGGTTTCGTAATACTGGTAGGTGTCGTTGCCGAAATTGAGGTTGTTCATGGTGCCCTGGGCGGCGGCCAGCGCGCCGAGCGCCCCGAACAGGGTGTCGGTGACGGCCTGGCTCACCTCCACATTGCCGGCGACCACGGCGGCTGGAAACTTTGGCGCCAGCATGCAGTCGTCGGGCACGACGATGTTGATCGGCTTGAGGCAGCCGGCATTCATCGGAATCTCGTCGTTGACCATGCAGCGGAAGACGTAGAGCACCGCCGCCCTTGTGACAGGCGCAGGGGCATTGAAGTTGCTGTTCTGCTGCGGGCTGGTGCCGGTGAAGTCGACAGTCGCCATGCGGGCCTCCTTGTCGACCGAGATCCTGACCTTGATCACCGTGCCCTGGTCCATCTCATAGGCGAACTCGGAATCGTGCAGTGCATCGATGACCCGGCGCACGCTTTCTTCCGCATTGTCCTGGACGTGGCCCATATAGGCGTGCACCACGTCGAGGCCGAAGTTCGAGACCATGCGCCGCATTTCGCGCACGCCCTTTTCGTTGGCGGCAACCTGGGCCTTGAGGTCGGCGATGTTTTGTTCCGGATTGCGGCAGGGATAGTCGCCGGACGATAGAAGGTCGTGGAGTTCACGCTCGCGCAGATCGCCGCGGTCGACCATCTTGAAATTGTCGATGACCACGCCTTCCTGGCGGATGTCTGTGGCGAGCGGCGTCATGGAGCCCGGCGCCATGCCGCCGACATCGGCGTGGTGGCCGCGGCTCGCCACGTAGAAGAGAATGCTCTTGTCGTCATCAGCGAAGACCGGCGTCACCACCGTGATGTCGGGCA